>JBIKUT010000229.1:0-4119 GCA_044347465.1 Ramlibacter sp. | reverse complement strand
CCTCGTAGATACGCCGATGCAGCACCAGGGTCTTGCTGGCGGGCAGGCCGCCCAGGGCGACTCCGGCGTCGTCCACCCAGGCCAATTGCGCGGGGTCCAGAAAGCCCAGGCAGGCGTCGGTGGGCGTGATCAGAAAGCCGCGGCCGGCCTGCGGCGGCACGCGCGCGCTGATGTTGCCGGCGGTGGCATGCACATAGCCACGCTCGAACAATGAGCGACCCACGCGGCAGATCTCCTCGCGCAGGAGGGTCTGGTCGGCCGGGAAGGTGTGCGTGCTCACAGGGCCACTCCTGCCAGGCGCAGGGCCTGCGCGAAAAAGTCGGGGCCACCAAAGTTGCCGGACTTCAGAGCCAGCCACAGCGGTGCGCCTTGCCAGGTGCCTTGCGTCCAGGGCACGCCCGGGCAGATCGGCGCGCCAATGCGCAGCTGGCTCAGGCCCAGGGCCTGCGTGACAGCGCCCGAGGTTTCGCCGCCGGCCACCACCAGGCGTCGCACGCCGGCCTGCACCAGCGCGTGTGCGAGATCGGCCAGCGCGTGTTCGACCAGCACGCCCGCAGCCGCGGTGCCCAGTTGCTCCTGCACGCCCTTGACGCGGGTGGCTTCGGCGGTGGCATAGACCAACACCGGCCCTTTAGAGAGAGCCGCCAGGGCTTGCGTGCGCAGCGCTGGGAGATGCTGCGGGTTGGAGGCCAGCGTGAGCGGATCGAGCTGCAAGGCGGTGTGGCCTGCCGCGATCCAGTTCGCCACCTGACCCTGTGTGGCTTGCGAGCACGAGCCCGCGATCACGGCCGCGGGGCCTTGCACGGTTGTCAGTTGGGCCGAGCTGGCATCGGGTGTGAGCCAGCCGCGCCGCGCATAGGCCGGCGGCAGGCCCAGGGCCACGCCGGAGCCGGCGGTGATCAGGGGCAGGTCGGCGCAGGCCTCGGCCAGCGTCAGCAGGTCGGCGTTGGCCACCGCGTCGGCCACCGCCAGAGCGGCGCCCTCCGCGCGCAGCGCGTCGAGCCGCTCACGCACCGCGTCAGGCCCGCGGCTCACCACGGGCTGCGCCAGCAGGCCCACGCGCCGACGGGTTTGCGGCTGCAGCACGCGTACCAGATTGGCATCGGTCATGGGCGTGAGCGGGTGATCGCGCATGCCCGAATCAGACAGCAGCAGGTCGCCCACAAAGAGGTGACCGCGAAACACGGTGCGGCCGTTGTCCGGGAAGGCGGGGCAGGCAATGGCGATGTCGGCGCCCAGGGCGTCCATCAGCGCGTCGGCCACCGGGCCGATATTGCCCTGGGGCGTCGAGTCGAACGTGGAGCAGTACTTGAAGTAGATCTGGCGCGCGCCGGCCGCCCGTAGTGCGCGCAGGGCGTCCAGGCTCTGAGCCACCGCCTCGGCGGGCGGGCAGGTGCGCGATTTGAGCGCGATCACCACCGCATCGGCCTCGGGCATGGGGCCTTGCGGCACGCCGATCACCTGCACGGTGCGCATGCCCGCGCCCACCAGCATGCCCGCCACATCGGTGGCGCCGGTGAAGTCGTCGGCAATGACACCCAGGATCACGTGGGCTCCTTGTCGCCGGTAGGCAGCGACAGGCCGGCCAGCGCCGCGTAGTACTTCACGACCGCCGCGTCGTCTTCGGCGCCGTGGCCCATGGCGGCCGTGGCCAGATACAACTGGTGGGCGGCGGCGGCCATCGGCAGCGGAAAGGCCAGCTTGCGTGCCGCATCGAGCACGATGCCCAGGTCCTTGATGAAGATGTTCACGGCGGACAGCGGCGTGTAGTCACCTTCCAGGATATGCGGCACGCGGTTTTGGAACATCCAGCTCATGCCGGCGGAGTTGCAGATCACCTCGTACAACTGCGCGGGGTCGGCGCCCGCGCGCATGCCCAGGGCCATGGCCTCGCAAGCCGTGGCGATGTGCACGCCGGCCAGATGTTGATTGACCATCTTGACGGTCGATCCGATGCCGGGGTGCTCGCCCAGTCGATAGACCTTGCCGGCGCAGGCTTGCAGCAGCTCCAGGCCCGCTTCGAAGGCACGCGCTTCGCCCGAGGCCATCACCGTCATCTCGCCGGCCTCGGCCTTGCGTGCGCCGCCCGACACCGGGCCGTCGATCAAGAGCAGGCCGTGGCTCGCCAGGCGTTCGGCCCAGCCCGGCACCACCGCTGGATCGACAGTGGCCGAACACACGATGACCGAGCCGGGCGCCATTGAAGTGGCCAGCCCGTGCGCGCCAAACAGCACGTCTTCGGTTTGGGCGGCATTCACCACCAGCACCACCACGACGCGGCAATGCGGGCCCAGGTCGGCGGGGCGTTCGACCGCGTGGCCGCCGTCCTTGGCGAAGGCGTTGCGCACCTCGGCGCGGGTGTCGCAGCCCCAGGTGGTGACGCCGCGGCGCAGCGCCGAGCGGGCCGCGCCTAGGCCCATGGAGCCGAGGCCGACGACGCCCAGTGCAGAAGGAGAGGGGGAGGTCATGGAGTTGAAAACGTTCAGTGAGAGGCGGGGACCAGCAGGCCCTCCAGGGTGCGGCGCGCCGGGGCGTCCAGGCCCTCGATGCGCACGGCGGCATTGACCATGTGGCGCACGGCGGCGCGGCGCGCGGCCTGCGCGTCGCCGGCGGTGACCGCGCGGGTGATGGCCTCGTGTTCGCGGTGCACGGCCCGCATGAAGGCGCCGTGCATGGCTTCGTTGGTGCGGGTCACCCGCATGGCGTCGCGCTGGTATTGCTCCAGGAAGGCCAGTAGGCGCTCGAACTGCGGGTTGTCGGTGGCTTGGGCGATGCTGCGGTGAAAGGCCAGGTCTTCTTCGACGCCGTCGGACCCGGCGGCCACGGCGGCCTCCAGCGTGTCCAGGGCCTGGCGCAGGGCGCGGGCCTTGGCCGGGGTGATGCGTTGGGCGGCCAGGGCTGCGACTTCGCCCTCCAACGCGCGGCGCACTTCCACCACCTGCACGACGGAATCGAGCGACTGCAGTACCGAGGGGTCAAAGGCCAGCGCGCGGGCCTTACCGCGTGGCGCGACGAACACGCCGGCACCCTGGCGCGAGACGAGCAGGCCCATGGATTTAAGGCGGCTGACCGCTTCGCGCACCACATTGCGCGAGACGCCAAAGCGCTCGGACAACTGCTGCTCGGTGGGCAGGCGTTGCGCCGGGCTCAGCTCGCCGCTGTCGATCCGGCGCGCGAGTTGGTCGGCCACCCGGTCCGAGAGGCGTTCGGGGGCGCGCAGGGGCTCGATGGGCGTGTGGGGAGCGGACAGCATGACGATCGGATTTGTCCGGTCATCCTACAAGTTGCTGCGCCGCGAAACGCTCAGGGGTTTCCCGGGAATGGCCGTAGGCCATTTGGGGGCACGGGGTTAGCCGGGTGAGGCGCTCAGTATTGCTTGGGTGGCAGATCGACCGTTATGCCGTCGAGGTCGTCGCTCAGGGTGATCTGGCAGCTCAGGCGGCTGCCGGCTTGGCGTGGCCAGGCGGTGAAATCGAGCATGCCCTGCTCGTCGCCGCCGGCGGGCGGCAGCTTGGCGGCCCAGGGCTCGGTCACGATGACATGGCAGGTGGCGCAGGTGGCCAGCCCGCCGCAGTCGGCAGCGATGCCGCGCACGCCGGCGGCTACCGCCGCTTCCATCAGGGTGGAGCCGGCGCGGGCGGTGACGTCTTGAACGGTGCGTTCGCCGTTGGGGGCGAGGGAAACAAAGTGGATCGTAGGCATGGTGTGTCGGCGGATTAGAAACGCGAGAAGTATTCGCGGCGCTGGAAATCGTCCTTGTCTTGGGCGGCCTCGTATCGGGCGATCTCGCTGGCCTTGACCTGCGCGAAGTAGGCCACGAAGTCGGCCCCCAGGCCTGCCACCAGGGCGTCGTCCTCGCGCAGGGCCTGCAAGGCCTCGGGCAGGCGGGTGGGCAGGCGTTCGCTCTGGCTGCCGTAAGGCGATTCGGTGGCGGCCGGCGCGCGCAGGCGCTGTGCCAGGCCGTCCAATCCGGCGTAGACCTGCGACGCCATGTACAGATAGGGGTTGGCTGCGGGCTCGCCGATGCGGTTTTCGATGCGGGTGGCGTGGTCGCCGCAGTCGCCGATCACACGCAGCATCGCGCCCCGGTTGTCGCGTCCCCACAGCACCGATTGCGGC
>JBIKUT010000228.1:0-4130 GCA_044347465.1 Ramlibacter sp. | reverse complement strand
GGGTATTTTTGCGATGCTCTACGTGCGTGAGCGTCGGCTGTGGGTCTGGTTGGCCCCGCAAGACGCGGACGGCAGCCGGGCCACCCTGGCCCTGTCGTCCAACCGCAAGACGATGGACACCGACCGCGAGTTCGCGCACCTGCGAACCCAACTCCTGGACCCGACGCCACCATGAACACGGCCACCACCACGCTGACCCTCCACGAAGGCTTTTTCGCCCGCCGCAACTGGCGCGACTGGCTGTTCGCCGCCCTGGTCATCGCCGGCGGCTTGTACGCATTCAACCGCTACCACGCGGCGATGGATGTCTACGAAAAAGGCATCCTCCTGGGCACCCTTCCCTGCGCGATTTGGCTGGGTTGGTTCTGGCGCCCGGTGCAGGCCCTGGCTGCCGTTGTCACCGCCTTTGCCCTCCTGGCCATCACCGCCTACCAGGGCGACCTCGCGCGCGCCGACACGGTGTTCTGGCTCAAGTACTTCCTCTCCAGCCAGTCCGCCATCCTTTGGATGAGCATGCTCTTTTTCATGAGCACGGCCTTCTACTGGGTGGGCATGTTTGCGCGCGGCCAAGCCGACACGATGGAGCGTCTGGGCTCGGGCCTGACCTGGGCGGCGGTGGGCATGGCCCTGATCGGCACCCTGGTGCGCTGGTATGAAAGCCACCAGATCGGCCCCGACATCGGCCACATCCCCGTGAGCAATCTCTACGAGGTCTTCGTCCTCTTTTGCTGGATGACGGCGCTGTTCTACCTGTACTTCGAGCAGCAGTACCGCACCCGCGCCATGGGGGCCTTCGTGATGCTGGTGGTCAGTGCGGCGGTCGGCTTTCTGCTTTGGTACACCGTGGTGCGCGAAGCCCACGAGATCCAGCCCTTGGTACCAGCCCTCAAAAGCTGGTGGATGAAGCTGCATGTGCCGGCCAACTTCGTGGGCTACGGCACCTTCGCTTTGGCGGCCATGGTGGCCTTTGCCTACCTGGTCAAGTCGCACGCCCAAGAGACCCGCTGGTGGAAGCTCGCACCCTTGTGGGCCTTGGGTGTGGTGCTGTGCTTCGAGCCGCTGGTCTTTCGCAAGACGCCCGAGGGCGGCCTGAGCAACTACTGGGCCGTGTACTTCGGCGTGTCCGCCCTTGCGGCGGCCGGCATCATTGCCCTGCGTCGTCGCATCGCGGAGCGCCTGCCCGCCTTTGAAGTGCTCGACGACGTGATGTACAAGGCCATCGCCGTCGGCTTTGCCTTCTTCACCATCGCCACCGTGCTGGGGGCGCTGTGGGCTGCCGAGGCCTGGGGCGGCTATTGGAGCTGGGACCCCAAGGAAACCTGGGCCCTCATCGTCTGGCTCAATTACGCCGCTTGGCTGCACATGCGCCTCATGAAAGGCCTGCGTGGCGCCGTGTCGGCTTGGTGGGCCCTGGTGGGCCTGGCGGTCACCACCTTCGCCTTCCTGGGCGTCAACATGTTCCTCTCGGGACTGCACAGCTACGGCAACCTGTGAAGCGAACCTAGGGTCTCTCCCAGGATCCGCCCCGCGCGGCACATGTTCCGTGATAAACCTGCACTTTGTCACGAGCAGGTCTCACTTCGAGGAACGTCATGTTGATCCAAACCCATCGCGACGGGTTCATCCATCCCGTCGCCAGCGAGATCACGCCGCAGTCGGTCTATCACGCGCGGCGTGACATGCTCCGGTTGCTGGCCAGCGGCGGTGCGGGCGTCGCCCTGGCCGGCTGGGCCCAGCGCGATGCGCGCGCGCAGATGGTGCAGCGCCCCGGCAAGCTCGCTGCACTGCCCGCAGTGCGCTCCAACGTGGACGGTGCCGCCACCATGGAAAAAAGCACCGACTACAAAGACGCCAGCACCTACAACAACTTCTACGAGTTCGGCACCGACAAGTCCGACCCCGCGCGTTTGGCCGGCAAATTCCAACCCACACCCTGGACGGTCGAAGTCGAGGGCCTGGTGCGCAAGCCCGCCCGCTACGCCATCGAGGACCTCCTCAAGCTCAGCGCCCAGGAAGAACGCATTTATCGCCTGCGCTGCGTCGAGGGCTGGTCGATGGTCATTCCCTGGATCGGTTATTCCCTGAGCAAGTTGATCGAGCGCGTCGAGCCCCTGGGCAGCGCCAAATACGTCGAGTTCCACACGGCGGCCGACCCCAAGACCATGCCGGGCCTCAGCGCCAGCATGCTCGAATGGCCCTATGTCGAGGGCCTGCGCATGGACGAGGCCCGACATCCGCTCACGCTGCTCGCCTTCGGCATGTACGGCGAGGTGCTCCCCAATCAGAACGGCGCGCCGCTGCGCCTGATGACGCCCTGGAAATACGGCTTCAAGAGCGGCAAGTCCATCGTGCGCATCCGCTTTACCGAGAAAGAGACGCGCACCTCCTGGACCCGGTCCGCACCCACCGAATACGGCTTCTATGCCAACGTCAACCCGAACGTCGACCACCCGCGCTGGAGCCAAGCCACCGAGCGGCGAATCGGCGAAGACGGTTTGTTTGCCAAGCGTCGCAAGACGCTGATGTTCAATGGCTACGAGTCCCAGGTCGGACAGTTGTACGCCGGCATGGATCTGCGCAAGTTCTACTAAAGGAGGCCTGCCATGGGCGCTCCCGTCTTCCGTCCCGTCCGCGCGAAACTGCTCGCCGGGCTGCTGCATCCTGGGGTCAAGCCCACGCTGTTCGCGCTGGCCCTGCTGCCCTTTCTCGCCCTGGCCTGGGGCGCTTACACCCACCAGCTAGGCGCCAACCCCGCCGAGACTCTGATCCGCGAGACGGGCGATTGGGCGCTGCGCTTTTTGTGCATCACGCTGGCCATCACTCCGATGCGGGTGGTGCTGGGTCTGCCGCCGCTGGTGCGTCTGCGTCGTATGGTGGGCCTCTTCACGTATTTCTACGGCGGCCTGCACCTGCTCACCTACGCCTGGTTTGACATGGGCTTTGACGCCGCCGAGATCGTGCGTGACATCGCCAAGCGGCCGTTCATCTTGGTGGGCTTTCTCTCGTTCCTGATCCTGACTCCCCTGGCGGCCACTTCGTTCAACCGCGCGGTGAAGTCCCTGGGCGCGCGCCGGTGGCAGGCCTTGCACAAGAGCGTCTACCTCATCGCCGGCCTGGTGTTGCTGCACTTTTTCTGGATGCGGGCCGGCAAGAACGACTTCAACGAAGTGGCTGCCTACGCCGCCATCCTCACGGTGCTTCTGGGGTGGCGCTTCGCGCGCTGGTGGCGCGAGCCGCGCAGCCCCTCGGCGCCGATGCGGCCCACCCTCAGCCCCTAAGGCCGAACGGGCCTCAGCCCACCAGCCGCTCGTTGCGCAGCTGGTCGGCCACGCTGTCACGCTGACGAATCAGGTGGGCCTGATCGCCATCGACCAGCACCTCGGCCGCGCGGCCGCGCGTGTTGTAGTTGCTGGCCATGCTCATGCAGTAAGCCCCTGCCGACAACACCGCCAACCGGTCACCGGGCTGCACCGCCAGATCGCGGTCGCGGCCCAGCCAGTCGCCGCTCTCGCACACCGGGCCGACCACGTCGTAGCAGGTGGTCGCGCCACCGCCTTGCTGCAGGGGCTCGATGCCGTGATAGGCCTGGTACATCGCGGGCCGTGGCAGGTCGTTCATGGCGGCGTCGACGATGCAAAAGTTCTTGTGCTCGCCGGGCTTGAGGTACAGAACCTCGGTCAGGCACACGCCGGCATTGCCCACCAGCGAGCGACCGGGCTCCACCATCAAGTGGCGGTCGCCGAAGCCGCGCGCATCCAGACGCGCCAGCAGCTGCGCCCACAGCGCGTCGGCTGCTGGCGGCTGGTCGCCGTTGTAGTCGATCCCCAGGCCGCCGCCGAAGTCCAGATGTTGCAGTCGGATGCCCTGGGCCTCGATGGCTTGCACCAGCTCGAGCACGCGGTCCATCGCGTCCAAGTAAGGCGCGCCGTCGGTGATCTGCGAGCCGATGTGGCAGTCGATACCCACCACCTTCAAGCCGGGCAGGCTGGCGGCACGCTGGTAGGTCTGCAGGGTGCGCTCGTGCGCCACGCCGAACTTGTTGCCCTTGAGGCCTGTGGAGATGTAGGGGTGGGTCTTGGCATCCACATTGGGATTGACGCGGATACTCACCGGCGCGGTCTGGCCGCAGG
>JBIKUT010000227.1:0-4154 GCA_044347465.1 Ramlibacter sp. | reverse complement strand
TCATCGACGCCCTGGCCACCCTGTCCTTCGACCATCCAGCCAACCATCCGCGTGCGGCCGAACGCACCGCGTACTTCCGGGGCGAGCTCGAGCAACTGCTGGTTCTGGCGCATCAAGCAGGCAGCAGCCCCCTCGAGCCCCTGGGTAGCTTCGCCGGCGCCATGGGCCTGCCGCAGTTCATGCCCACCAGCTGGGTGCGTTGGGCCGTGGATTTCGACGGTGACGGCCGTATCGACCTGCGTCGCAGCCCCGTGGATGCCATCGGCTCGGTGGCCTCCTACTTCAAGGGCTACGGCTGGCAGACCGGCATGCCCACGCACTACCCAGTGACGCTGGAGACCGGCCGCACTGAAATGGACACCCTGCTCGCGCCCGACATCCTGCCCACCTTCAGCGTGGCCAGTTTCACCGCCAAGGGTGCAGGGCTGCAAGGTGCGGCCTTGCAGCACGCCGGGCCGCTGGCCCTGGTCGAACTGCAAAACGGCGACGCCCCCAACAGCTATGTGGCGGGCACCGAAAACTTCTACGTCATCACCCGCTACAACCAATCGAGCTATTACGCGATGGCCGTCATCGATCTGGGGCGCGAGGTGAAAGAGGCGCTGGCGCGTCAGCCCTGAGACCGGGGCCTGACCGGCAGCGCCTGCCCCCTCAAGGGACCTGGCGCTCGCCAGCGGCCCGCTCCAACACCTCCATGCGCCAGGCACATCCCGCGGCGAGCAGGGCGAGCACGGCAGCGGCACCAAACAACCCCTCGTACCCCAGACGCGTGATCAAAACGCCCCCGGCCAGCACCCCCAGCAGGCCACCCAGACCATAGCCCATCACCGTAAAGAGCGCTTGTCCGCGCGCGCGCAGGCGCCCGGGAAAATGGTGACTGACCACCGCGATGCAGGCGGTGTGGTGAGCGGCAAAGGTGAAGGCGTGCAGGCACTGGGCGGCAATCAGCAGCACGACCCAATCGGCAGCGCCTGCGATCAGCGCCATGCGCACCACGGCCACCCACGAACACACCAGCAGCCAGCGCGTCATGGACGCCAGTCGCATCAGCCGCCCTTGCAGAAAGAACCAGGCAATCTCCACCAGCACCGAGACGGCCCACAGCGCGCCGATGACGGCCTTGCTATAGCCCTTGCTATCCAAGTAGAGGGAGAAGTAGGCGTAAATCGAAAAATGCGCCGTCACATGAAAGAACAAGGTGGCAAAGAACCAGCGCACCACGCCTTGCCGCAGCACGGGCCCGACCGGCAGGCCTGGCTCGTGGGCGTCGGCCTGCTTGTCGCGGATATCAGGCATCCAATAGGCACACGCCAGGACACAGGCCAGCGTGACCAGGGTCCAGGCGGGGAAGTGCCCCATGCCGAAATGTTCGAACCACGCGCCTGCTGCGAACACCGTGACCATGAAACCGATCGAGCCCCACAGACGAATGCGCCCGTAGCGCCCCCAATCGCCCGCGACCAGATGGGCCATGGCAGCCTCGGTCAGGGACATCATCGAGCCGGTGTGCGTGAACATCACGAACAGCACCACGGCGATCCACACGGGGCCGCCGTCCCACCACAGGCCCATCGACGCTGCCAGGGCGACGAAGGCGCTCCAACGCAGCAAGCGCACCCGCTCGCCGCTGCGGTCGCTGAGCGTGCCCCACACATAGGGCGCGAAAACACGCGTACCCGCCTGAATGGCCGCCAGCAGACTGATCACGAAAAGGGGCATTCCCAGGTGCTGCAGCCACAGCGGCAGGTAGGGATTGAAAAAACCGATGTGGGCGAAGTAGCTGGCCGACAAGGCCGCGAACGGGGCGACCTGCCGCGCGCCGCTCGGCCCGGTCGCCTCGCCGTGTGACATCAGGCCGCGCGGCCCGGCACCGGCGCCAAGGGCGCGCGCACGTCGGCGTTCTGGGCGCGATGGCGCAGCGCGTGCTCCATCACCACCAGCGCCAGCATCGCCTCGGCGATGGGCGTGGCGCGGATGCCGACGCAGGGGTCATGACGTCCCTTGGTCACCACCTCGATCGGCACGCCGTCGATGTCGATGCTGGCGCGCGGCGTGATGATGGAGCTGGTGGGCTTGATCGCGATCGAGACGTCCAGGTCCTGGCCGGTGCTGATGCCCCCGAGCACGCCACCGGCGTGGTTGGTGGCAAAGCCTGTGGGCGTGATCGAATCACCATGCATGGAGCCGCGATGCGCCACGCTGGCAAAGCCGGCGCCGATCTCCACGCCCTTGACCGCGTTGATCCCCATCATGGCGTAGGCAATGTCGGCGTCGAGCTTGTCAAACAGCGGCTCGCCCAGGCCCACCGGCATGCCGGTGGCCGTCACGCGGATGCGCGCGCCGCACGAATCACCCGACTTGCGCAGAGCGTCCATGTAGGCCTCGAGCGCCGAGACATCCGCCACGGGCGCGAAGAAGGGGTTGTGGGGGACGTGGTCCCAGCTTTCGAAGGCCATGGCCAGATCGCCGATCTGCTGCATGCAGCCGCGGAACTGCGTGCCATGACGCAGGGCCAGCCATTTTTTGGCTACAGCCCCCGCCGCCACCATGGGGGCCGTCAGTCGCGCCGAAGAACGTCCGCCGCCACGCGGGTCACGCACGCCGTATTTCTGCAGGTAGGTGTAGTCGGCATGGCCGGGGCGGAAGGTGCGCGCGATCTCGGAGTAATCCTTGCTGCGCTGGTCGGTGTTGCGGATCAAGAGCCCGATCGGGGTGCCGGTGGTCACGCCCTCGTACACGCCCGAGAGGATCTCGACGCGGTCTTCTTCCTGGCGTTGGGTGACGTGGCGGCTGGTGCCGGGGCGGCGGCGGTCCAGATCGGGCTGGATGTCGGCCTCGGACAGCGGCAGGCCGGGTGGGCAGCCATCGATCACGCAGCCGATGGCCGGGCCATGCGACTCGCCGAAGTTGGTGACCGAAAACAGGGTGCCGAAGGTGTTACCGCTCATGGGCCTGGATTATCCCAGAGGCCCGGCCCCACCTGGCGAGGGCGGCTCAGAGTTGCGCCGTGGGGTTGGCGTCTTCGCCGGCGGGCCAGTCGCGGATATAGGCCTTGAGCATGCGGTTCTCGAAGTTCTGGCTGTCAACCACCGCCTTGGCCACGTCATAGAAACTGATCACGCCCATAAGCATTCGGCTTTCCATGACCGGCATGTAGCGGGCGTGACGATCGAGCATCATGCGGCGCACTTCGTCCAGATCGGTCTCGGCGGTGCAGGTCAGGGGATGGTCGTCCATCGCCGAGCGAACGCGGGTGGTGCCCACCACGCCGCCATTGCGCACCAGGGTCTGGATCACTTCGCGGAAGGTCAGCATGCCCACCAGGTCGCCATGCGCCATCACCACCAGCGAACCGATGTCCTTGTCGGCCATGAGTTGGACCGCATCGGCCAAGGCCTGATCCGGTTCGACGGTGTAGAGGGTGTTGCCTTTGACGCGAAGGATGTCGCTGACTTTCATGGGGATCTCCTGGGCGGGTGGTTGCGACCGCTGCGTTCTGGCCAATATAGCCCACAATTTGCGCCAATTCCAACTGCGTGGAGGTCTCGTTCTATGTCCGGCTATTCCGACCCTGGCTTTGACACACTCGCCCTGCATGCGGGCGCTGCGCCCGATCCTGCCACCGGCGCGCGGGCCGTTCCGATCCACCTGACCACGTCCTTCATGTTCGAGTCCAGCGAACATGCCGCCTCGCTGTTCAACCTGGAGCGTGCGGGCCATGTGTATTCCCGTATCAGCAATCCGACCACCGCCGTCCTGGAGCAGCGCGTGGCCGCACTCGAGGGGGGCATCGGCGCGATTGCCACCGCCAGCGGCCAGGCCGCCTTGCACCTGGCCATCGCCACCCTCATGGGTGCGGGCTCACACATTGTGGCGAGCACGGCGTTGTACGGCGGCTCACAAAACCTCTTGCACTACACGCTGCGCCGCTTCGGCATCGAGACCACCTTCGTGCGCCCCGGCGACATCGACGGCTGGCGCGCTGCGATCCGCTCCAACACCCGCCTGCTGTTTGGCGAGACGGTGGGCAACCCCGGCCTGGACGTGCTGGACATCCCCACGATCGCCGACATCGCGCATGAGGCGGGCGTGCCCCTGCTGGTGGATTCCACGCTCACCTCGCCCTGGCTGATGAAGCCGCTATCGCTCGGGGC
>JBIKUT010000014.1:0-14968 GCA_044347465.1 Ramlibacter sp. | reverse complement strand
TGAAGCGCAGGGCGGTGGCGGTTGTCATTAGAAGTACCCGTCCTTCTTGCGTTTTTCCATGGAGGCCTCGCAGGTCTGGTCGTCCATCCGGGTGGCGCCGCGCTCGGAGACATCGACGGTGAGGGTTTCCAGCACGACGTCGCGGGCGTTGGCCGCCGGGCTTTCGACCGGGCAGGTGCAGGTGATGTCGCCCACGGTGCGAAAGCGCACGGTGCGGGTCTGAATCTGCTCGCCCTCGCGCGGCGGGGTCAGGGGCGTGACGGGCACGAGCAGGCCCTTGCGTTCGACCACCTGGCGCGCATGCGCGTAGTAGATCGAGGGCAGGGCGATGGCTTCGCGCTCGATGTATTGCCAGACGTCCAGCTCGGTCCAGTTGGAGATGGGAAAGACGCGAAAGTGCTCGCCCGGTTGCAGGCGGGTGTTGAACAGGGTCCAGAGCTCGGGGCGCTGGGCCTTGGGTTGCCATTGGCCGAAGCTGTCTCGGTGCGAGAAGATGCGCTCTTTGGCGCGCGCCTTTTCTTCGTCGCGGCGGGCGCCGCCGATCAGGGCATCGAAGCGAAATTCGTCGATCGCTTCGAGCAGGGTGACCGACTGGTGCACGTTGCGCGATTCGCCCGAGTGCGCCAGGCGCACGGTGCCGCGCTGGATCGAGTCTTCGACGCTGCGCACGATCAACTCCGCGCCGAGTTCGTGCGCGCGCTGATCGCGAAAGTCGGTGACCTCCGAGAAGTTGTGACCGGTGTCGATCATCAAGAGCGGGTAGGGAATGCGACCCCGGCCGAAGGCCTTCTCGGCGCATCGGAGCAGGACCAGCGAGTCCTTGCCACCCGAGAACAAGAGCGCGGGCCGCTCGAAGGCGGCGGCGACTTCGCGCAGGACGAAGATGGCTTCTTCTTCCAGAGCGTCCAGGTGCTGGTTGCTGACGGTCTTGAGCAGATGCGGCGCGGTGCGGGCGTTCATGCGGGGGTTCCCTCGGTGTTTGTCACGTGCAGGCCGCACTCCTTGGCGGCTTCGTCTTCCCACCACCAGCGGCCGGCGCGAAAGTCCTCGCCCAGGCTGATGGCGCGGGTGCAGGGGGCGCAGCCGATGCTGGGATAAAACTGGTCGTGCAAGGCGTTGTAGTCCATGCCGCGGGTGGCGATGTAGTGCCAGACGTCGCCCCAGGTCCAGTCGGATAGGGGGTTGAATTTCACACGGGGCTCGGAGGTATCGATGGCGGGCACCTCGGCGCGTGCGGCCGATTGTTCGCGGCGCAGACCGGTGATCCAGGCCTTGTGGCCGGCCAGCGCACGGGCCAGCGGCTCCATCTTGCGGATGCCGCAGCAGGCCTTGCGCAACGCGATGCTGCGGTACATGGCGTCTTGGCCTTCGCGGGCGACGAACTGCACCACGGCTTCTTGCACCGGGCGGTAGACGGTGACCAGCACGCGGGAGGCAGCGCGGGTGCGCTCTAGCAGGGCCAAGGTCTCGGCATGCAAGGCACCGGTGTCCAGCACGAAGACGGGGATGTCCAGTGCGAGCGCGCGGATGATGTGCGTGATGACGCTGTCCTCGGCGCCGAGGCTGGAGGCCTGTGTCACGGGCGCGAACTCCGAGGCGGCGCGTTGGAGCAGGGCTTGGGTGCGGGCCAGCTTGGCGTCGAAGTCAGGGCTGGGTCGGGCGTGCTGCTGCGTGGCCGAGACGGTCATACCGAGGCAGCTTCCTTGAACCGGGGCGCCACGGTCACGGCATCACCCTGGTAGTAGCGGGCGTAGCGCGCGAACTGGCGCGCCGCGTGGTCCGTGTTCTGGTCGGCGCGCAGGACGGCGCTGCTAAAGCCGGTGCGCTGCATCTGCACCAGCTGGTCGATCAGCACGTCGCCGGTGGCACGGATCTCGCCGGTGTAGCCGCGACGCCGCCGCAGCAGGAAGGCCTGGCTGAAGGCGCGCCCGTCGGCGAAGCTGGGAAAGTGCAGGTCGATGCGAGTGACGCCGTCTAGCGAAAGGTGGGACACGTCGGCATCGTTGGACAGGATCAGGACGCCCGGGGCGCTGGCCTGTGCCGCGTGGTCGGCTGCGGCAATGAGCGAGAGGGAGAGGTTCATCACGCGACCTCCTGGGTGATCTCTGGGTCGACGGCCAAGCGCACGCTGTTGGCCGCAGCTTTGAACGGCTCCAGGCCCACACGGCGCAGCGTGTCGATGAAGGTCTCGAAGTGATCGCCGGCGCTCACGCGCGCTTGGCGATAGGTGTCCAGCACGGCTTCGATCACCTCGGGCACTTCGGCCGCCGAGAACGAGGGGCCTACCACCTTGCCCGGTGTGGCCTCGCCCGAGAGCGTGGAGCCGTCGGAGCCACCTAGCGTGATCTGGTACCACTCCTGGCCGTCTTTATCGACGCCCAGGATGCCGATGTGACCGCTGTGGTGGTGGCCGCAGGAGTTGATGCAGCCGGAGATATGCAGGTCGATCGCGCCGATGTCGTGAAGTTCGTCGAGGTCCTGATAGCGCTGGGTGATGGCTTCGGCGATCGGCAGTGAGCGGGCATTGGCCAGGTCGCAGTAGTCGCCGCCGGGGCAGGCGATCATGTCGGTGAGCAGGCCGATGTTGGCCGAAGCCAGGCCGAGGGCGCGGGCGTCGCGCCAAAGAGCGGGCAGATCGGACACGCGCACCCAGGGCAGCAGCAGGTTCTGGCTGTGGGTGACGCGGGCCTCGCCGGCGGAATAGCGGTCGGCCAGATCGGCTGCGGCATCGAGCTGGTCGGCGGTAGCATCTCCCGGTGCCTGCCCCAGGCGCTTGAATGAGAGCGTCACGGCGCGCCGATGCGGGTCGCGATGCGCGGCGACGTTTTGCTGCAGCCAGCGCGGATAGGCCGGTGCCTGGTCGGTGGCGGCCAGCTCGGTGGGCGCAGCGGCGTCCAGCACCGGCGCCTGAAAGCAGGCGCTGACGCGGGCCAGTTCGGCGGGGGTGACGGTGTGGGGCGCGCCGTCGTGGGTGGTGATGGCGAGAAACTCCGCGTCGACCTCGTCGATATAGCGCTGGCCCTCGGCCTTCACCAGGATCTTGATGCGAGCCTTGTACTTGTTGTCGCGGCGGCCCCAGCGGTTGTAGACGCGCACCACGGCCTCGAGGTAGTTCAGGATCTGGTCGGCCTCGACGAATTCGCGCAGGATCGGCGCGATGACCGGGGTGCGGCCCATGCCGCCGCCGGCTGCGACTCTGAAGCCCAACGTGCCCGCAGCGTTCTGGACCAGGGACAGGCCCACGTCATGCCAGGCGGTGGCCGCGCGGTCTTCGGCGGCGCCCGTGATGGCGATCTTGAACTTGCGAGGCAGGAAGGCGAACTCGGGGTGCAGGGTGCTCCATTGACGAATGATTTCGCACCAGGGGCGGGGGTCGGCGACCTCGTCGGCGGCAATGCCGGCGCGTTCGTCGGTGGTGATGTTGCGGATGCAGTTGCCGCTGGTCTGTATGCCGTGCATGTCAACGCTGGCCAGCAGGTCCATCACGTCGGCGCTTTTCTCCAGCGGGATCCAGTTGAACTGCACGTTCTGACGCGTGGTGAAGTGGCCATAGCCCACCGTCAGGCGCGAGTGGGCAAAGCCGCCCCCCGGCAGGGGCACCGGGCCCAGTGCGTCCTGGCGCTGGCGTGCGCCCTCGAAGATCTCGGCCGAGGGCTGGTCGTAGTCGCGCGCGATGCGGGCCAGCACACGCAGTTGACGGCTGGCGATCTCGCCATAGGGCACAGCCACGCGCAGCATGGGCGCAAAGCGCTGGACGTACCAGCCGTTTTGCAGGCGCAGCGGGCGAAATTCTTCTTCGGCCAGCTGGCCGCTCATGCGCCGTTGCAGCTGGTCGCGGTATTGGGCCGCGCGGGCACGCACGAACTGTCGGTCGAATTCGGTGTACTGATACATGGGCCGCGACTTTAGGGACGCGGCTTATGAATCCCAACTAACTTTTTATGTGCGCTTTATGCGGATATGCATATTCGCGAGGCTGGGTGCGGCTTGGCGAGCGATTTGCGCCGCGATGCGGATAAGGGTCAGACGGGCCGTTGGCGCGCCAGGTCCAGGGCGGCGGCCAGGGGCTGAGGCAGCGGCAGGGGATCGCCGTGCAGGCGCGCGACAAGCAATTGCGCGCACAGCGCGGCGAAGGTGAGGCCGCGCGAGCCCATGGCCGTGGTGACCCACAGGCCGGGCGCGAGCTCGCCCACCAAGGGCCGGCGATCGGTGCTGGCGCAGCGCACGCCACTCCAGCCACGCACCCGGCCTGCGGCGAAATCGGGCGCGAGGCGTTCGGCAAGTGCGGGCACCAGGGCGCGCAGGCGCGCGAGGTTGTCGGTGTGGTCTTGTGCGCGTTCGTCGGTGGCGGTGTCGCCACGGCCGTAGCTGGAGCCACTGAGCCAGGCCGGGCCTTCGTCGGTGGGGATCTGGGTCAGGAGGTGGCCGTTGCCGTTGATCGGGAACGTGGGCAGGTGGTGGTCCGCCGATTGCAGGCCCCAGGAGACCTGACCGCGCACCGCTTGCAAGGCCAGTCGGCCGTCGGCGAGGGGGCCGCAGCCCAAGGCGGCCGCCAGCACCAGCAGGGGCGCTTGGCCGGCTTCATGTCCGTGTTCGTCGAATACCTGCCAGCCCGTGTCGGTGCGCTGCAGGCGCGCCACACGCACGCCGCCGCGCCAGGTGATGGCGGGGTGATTCAGCCAGGCGCGGACCAATGCAGCGGGTCGTATCCAGGCGGCGCGGGGATGCCAGACGGCGGGGGCGTCGTCGGCCAGGGCGGCGGCGGTGCGCTGCGCGGCGGTGGCGTCGCGGTGCCAATCGTCGGCGTGGTCCGCAACGGGGGGCGCGCCGCGTCGCGATTTCACACGGTGTTCGAGGGTGCCGCTGGGATTCCAGTCGATGCCCGCGCGCAGCAGCGACTGTGCGTGCTGCCAGGTGGCGTGCACGCCGTGGCGAGACAGTTGCGACAGGAGGTTGTCGTCGCCCGAGAGGTGGGGGGCCATGAGGCCCGCGGGCAGGGCGGAGGCGCCGCTGGCGGGTTGGTCGGCGGCATCGAGCACTTGCACCTGCCAGCCACGTGCGGCGAGGGCCGCAGCGGCCGCGGCACCGGCCAGGCCGCTACCGATCACCAGGGCGCGTCGGTGGGCGCCCAACGCCGACGCCATGACCGATGTCAGGCGCTGGGCGGGACGTAGCCGGCGGCCTGGTCGGCGCCGCCGCCAAAGAAGTGGGCTTCCATCTGGCGCTTGAGGTATTCGCGCGCGCGCTGGTCGGCCAGGTTCAGGCGGTTCTCGTTCACGAGCATGGTCTGATGTTTGAGCCAGGCGGCCCAGGCTTCCTTGCTCACGCTCTCGAAGATGCGCTTGCCGATCTCGCCAGGGTAGGGGGGGAAGTCGAGGCCCTCGGCTTCTTGGCCGAGTTTGATGCATTGAACGGTACGGGGCACAGAGGATCCTGGAAGGTTGGAGAGGGGGCGGCGGGGGCGTGCGCGCCGCAGCGACCAGATGGACTTTAGCAAGATTCGCCCGGCTCGCCCCTCGGACTGGGCGCAGGGCGGTGTTCGCGCCGATGGAGGCGGTCCGCAGACCCAGGCATGATGTCGCCCATTTAGAAGGAGACTTGTATGCAACGCAGACACTGGCTCGCAGCCGCTGTGGTGTCGATCACCCCGTTTCTGGCGCCCCTCGCATACGCGCAGGACTGGCCAGCCCGTCCGATCAAGCTGGTGGTGCCGTTTCCGCCCGGTGGTTTGATCGACAACATGGCGCGTCTGGTGGCGCCGCGCCTGGCCCAGGAGTTGGGGCAGTCGGTGGTGATCGACAACAAGCCGGGTGCCGGTGGCAACGTGGGCGCGGCCGAGGCCGCCCGGGCCACGCCCGATGGCTACACGCTGCTCATGGCCTCACCGCCGCTGACCATCAGTCCCGCGCTGTATGCCCGGTTGCCGTATCGGCCCGAGCAGATCGTGCCGATTGGCTTGATGGGGCGGGTGCCCAATGTGCTGGTGGTCAATCCGTCGGCCAACATCAATACCCTGGCCGAACTCACCGCGTTGGCGAAATCGCGCCCCGGGCAGTTGAACTACGGCTCCAACGGACAGGGCACCTCGCTGCATCTGAGCGCCGAGTTGTACAAGAGCCAGGCCGGCTTGTTCATCACCCACATTCCTTATCGCGGCGCGGCGGCGGGCCTGACCGGCGTGATCGCGGGCGAGGTGAACCTGATGTTTGACAACCTGCCTTCGGCGCTGGGTCTGATCCAGGGCGGCAAGCTCAAGGCGTTGGCAGTGACCACGCCGCAGCGAAGCAGCGTGCTGCCCCAGGTGCCGACGATGGAGGAGGCGGGCCTCAAGGGCTACCAGGTGTTTGCGTGGTTTGGCCTGGCGGCGCCGGCAGGCGTGCCCGTGCCGGTGCTGCAAAAGATCGAACAAGCCTTGGAGCGTATCGCCTCGCAAGCCGAGGTGAAGGCCGCGATGCAGCGCGCGGGCGCCGAGCCGACCTGGGCCAATGCACAGGCGATGAATGCCTTCATGCAGGCCGACGCGGCCCAGTGGAAGAAGGTGGCGGCCTACGCCAAGATCGCGCTGGACTGAGCCCAGGGCCTGGGCTTAGACGCCCAGGTGCTGCTCCAGGATCTGCGGCGTGGCGCGCAGTTCGTCGGAGCTGCCGGCGAACACCACTTCGCCCTTGACCAGGATCACGTTGCGGTCGGTGACCTGGGTGACGTGCTTCCAGTTTTTGTCGACGATGACGCTGGAGATGCCGCTTTGCTTGATCAGATCGCAGATGCGCCAGATCTCGCGGGCGATCAGGGGCGCCAGGCCCTCGGTGGCCTCGTCCAGGATCAAGACATCGGGGTTGGTCATGAGGGCGCGACCGATGGTGAGCATCTGCTGCTCGCCGCCCGAGAGCTGCTGCCCGCCGTGGCCCAGACGCTCGGCCAAGCGGGGGAAGGTCTCGAGCACGCGCTCGTAGGTCCAATCACGCTGGCCGCGGGTGCCGGCACGCGCCGCCATCTTGAGGTTCTCCACGACGCTGAGGTTGCCGAAGATGCCGCGGCCTTCGGGCACATAGGCGATGCCGCGTTGCGCGATCTCGAAGGGCGCAGCGCCCGTCATGTCGCGCCCGCAGATCGAGACGCTGCCACCGCGCGGCTTGACCAGGCCCATGAGGCTTTTGAGCAGGGTGCTCTTGCCCATGCCGTTGCGGCCCATCAGGCCAATGGTCTCGCCGCGTCCGACCTGAAAGTCGATGCCGCGCAGGATGTGGCTCTGGCCGTAGTAGGTGTGCAGGCCGCGTGCGTCGATCAGGAGGTCGGACATGGTCAGTGTTCCTCGCCCAGATAGGCCGCCTGCACATTGGCGTCGTTGCGGATCTCGCCGGGCGTGCCGCTGGCAATGACCTGGCCATTGACCATCACCGTGAGGCGATCGGCCAGGGCGAAGACGGCGTCCATGTCGTGTTCGACCAGCATCACCGCGTGGTCGGCCTTCAGGCGTTGCAGCAGATCGACCATGCGTTCGGCCTCGACCGTGCCCATGCCCGCCAGTGGTTCGTCCAACAAGATCACTTGCGGCTCGGTGGCCAGGGTCATGGCCACTTCGAGCTGGCGCTGCTCGCCATGGCTGATGGCGCCGGCCGCCATGTCGCGGCGATGCGTGAGGCCGGCCAGTTCGAGGGCGCGTTCGGCGCGTGCGTTGGTGTCGGCAAAGGCGGTGGCAGGGCGAAGCCAGCGCGTGGCGTGCGGTGCGCGCGACTGGGCGGCCAGGCGCACGTTTTCCCAGACGGTGAAGGGCAGGAAGATGTTGGTCTTTTGGTAGCTGCGGCCCAGGCCGTGGCGCGAGATGCGCTCGGGCGTCCAGCCGGTGATGTCGGTGTCGCCCAGGCGCAGGGTGCCGGCGGTGGGCGTGAGGTCGCCCGAGAGCAGGTGGGCGAGGGTGGATTTGCCCGCACCGTTGGGGCCGATGACGGCGTGGATGCGACCGCGCCAGAGGTCGATCGACACGTCATTGACGGCCGCCAGACCGCCAAAGCGCTTGGTCAGGTGGCTGGCCGAGAACACCACGTCGTTCATGCGTCGGGCCCCTTGCGTCGCAGCACACGTGCGGCCAGACCCAGCAGACCACGCGGCGCCAGGATGATGACCGCGACGATGAACAGCCCCATCCACAGTTGCCAGTGCTTGCCGGTCTTGAAGCCGCCGATCGTGGGCAGGTCTTTGAAGGCGTGCAGCAGATATTCGAAAGCGAAGGCACCGACGATGGCGCCGGCGAAGTTACCGATGCCGCCCAGGATCACCATCATGATCGCGTGCGCGCTCAGGTGAAATCCCATGAGTTCGGGGTTGACGAAGCCGGTTTGCATGGCGCCCAGGAAACCGGCCAGACCCGCCAGCGCGCCGCCCAGGGTGAAGGCCGCCAGCTTGTAGCCAAAGGTGCCGTAGCCCATGGCACGCATGCGGTGCTCGTTCACGCGGATGCCGGCCAGCACGCGCCCGAAGGGGCTCCACAAGAGACGGCGCAGGAACACGTACACCACCACCAGGAAAAACAGCGTGAAGTAATAAAAGACGCGCTTGTTCTCCAGATCGAACAGGCCCGCATCGGGGCGGAAGTTGATGTACAGGCCGTCGGAGCCGCCCAGCGACTTGTTGTCGAAGAAGACGTAGAACACCATCTGCGCGAAGGCCATGGTGACCATGATGAAGTAGATGCCGTGCGTGCGCACCACGAAAAAGCCGATCACCAGAGCGGCCAGCGCCGAGCCACCGACCGCCAGGGGCAGCGTCCACCACAGACTGACCGGACCCGTGTCGGGGGTGAGGAAGGCCAGTGCGTAACCGGCCAGTCCGAAATAGGCGGCATGACCGAGCGAGACCATGCCGGTGACCCCGAGCAGCAGGTCCAGGCTCATGGCGAAGATGGCCAGGATCATCATGCGCGCCACCATCTGCGCGTAGAACTCGGTGCCGAAGAAGGGAAAGGCGATCAGGGCCACCAGGCCCAGGGCCAGGGCGACCTTCAGGCTGGGGGGCAAGACTTCCAGGTGGGCTTGGGCGGCGCTCATTGCTTGAACAGGCCTTCCGGTTTCCACAGCAGCACCGCCGCCATCAGCATGTAGACCAACATGCCCGCAAGCGCGGGCACCAACACCTTGCCGAAGGTGTCGACCAGGCCCACCAGCAGTGCGGCGATAAGCGCACCGCGCACCGAGCCGATGCCGCCAATCACGACCACCACGAAGCACATGATCAGGACCTGCGAGCCCATGTTCGGGTAGACGCTGGAGACCGGCGCGGCGATCATGCCGGCCACCGTGGCCAGGCCCACGCCCAGCGCGAAGACGATGGCGTGGATGCGGCGGATGTTGATGCCCAGGGCTTCGGTCATGTCGCGGTTAAAGGCGCCAGCGCGGATCTTCATGCCCAGACGCGTGCGCGAGATCAGGTAATACAGACCCAGCGCCAGCACGATGCAGACGCCCGACATGAAGAGGCGGTACACCGGGTAGGACAGGTTGTCGGTCAGCGGGATGGACGCCGCCAGCTGCGCGGGGATCTCCACGCCGTGCACGTCATCGCCCCAGAGCAGCGAGCGCGATTCTTCGAAGATATAGATCAGACCGAACGTGAGCAGCACGTGGTCCAGGTGATCGCGGTGGTAGAAAAACCGGAACAGCAGCCTCTCGAGCAAGAGCCCGAGCACGATGGCCAGCACCGAGCCCACGAGGATGGCGAGCGTGAGGCTGCCCAGTTGGCGCGAGAGCCACCACGCCAGATACGCCCCCACCATGTAGAAGCTGCCGTGGGCGAGGTTGACCACGCCCATGATGCCGAAGATCAGCGTGAGGCCCGCGGCCAGCATGAACAGCAGCAGCCCGTACTGCACGCTGTTCAAAAGTTGGATCAGAAAATTCTCGAGGCTCATGGGGTCGGCGAAAACAAAAGCGGCGGAGGGTCTCCGCCGCCTTGTTCGCGGGGCAAGAGGGTCAGGCCATACGGCAACCGGCGCCGGAGTCGGCCAGGGCCTTGGCGGCGATGCCCAGGACCTTGTTCTCGCGGTTCTCGACGCGGCGCAGGTAGATGTCTTGCACGGGGTTGTGCGACTTGCTCATGGTCCACTTGCCACGCGGGCTGTCGATGGACTGCGATTCGAGCGCGGCATACAGCGCCTGCTTGTTGGACAGATCGCCCTTAACTGCGGCCAGGCCCTGGGCGAGCAGCAAGCCGGTGTCGTAGCCCTGCACGGCGTAGACATCGGGCTGCAGACGAAAGCCCTTGGCGTAGTTCAGACGGAACTGCTTGTTGCGAGCGGTCTCCAGCGAGTCGCTGTAATGCAAGGTGGTCATCACGCCGTCGGCAGCAGGACCCGCGGCATCGAGCACACCCTCGGTGAGGAAGCCCGAACCCCACAGCGGGATGCGGTCCTTCAGACCCGCCGCGGCGTAATCGCGAATGAACTTGGCCGCGCCGCCACCGGCGAAGAAGCAGGCCACGGCGTCGGGCTTGAGCGAGGCGATCTCGGTGAGTAGCGCCTGGAACTCCACGTTGGGGAAGGGCAGGCTCAGCTCCTTGATGATGGTGCCGCCGGCCTTGGTGTAGCTTTCCTTGAAGCCCTCGAAGGCCTCGTCGCCCGCGGCGTACTTCCAGGTAATCCAGACGGCGCGCTTGTGGCCCTTGTCCATCATGGGCTTGCCCAGCGCCATGGTGGGCTGGCTGTTGGTAAAGGACGTGCGAAACACGTTGGGCGCGCACATCGCGCGGGTGGCAGCGTGCACGCCGGCGTTGGGGATCAGGTTCAAGACGCCGGCTTCGCGCACGACGCGGTGGATGCCCATTTGCACGCCGGAGTGGACGGTACCGATCAAGACATCGACCTTGTCACGCTGGACCAGGCGCTGGGCGTTCTCGACGCCCTTGGAGGGCTCGGACTCATCGTCGACCTTGAACCACTCGATGTCGCGGCCACCGAGCTTGCCGCCTTTTTCGTCCAGCGCCATGCGAAAGGCGTTCTCGATGGTCTGGCCGATCTGGCCGAAGGTGCCGGTGTAGGGCAGCATCAGACCCACGCGCACTTTATTGCTCTGGGCCCGCGCGATGGAGGGCAGCAGCAGGCTGGTCGAGGCCGCGCCGACAAGGGCGGCACCGCGGGTAAGGAGGAGGCGGCGTGAGGTCATGATGTTCTCTCCGGTTGATGTGCTTGAGGGTGGGGTGCGCTTACGCGCGGGAGTCTTGTGCGTACAGGTCGTGGCGATGCGGCAGTACCTCGCCAAGGTTCCACAGCGCCCAGTGCAGCTCCATGTCGGCGCTGCGCAAGATGGCTTCGATCTGCGGCTCCAGGGGTTGCGCGATCAAGGGCGCGATCAGGGCACGCGCCTCGCGAATGCGGCGGGTTTGTTCGTCGATGTCCATGGTCGATTCCTTCAGCGGTCCAGAGCGCGGCGCAGTTCCTTAGGCCGCTGGTCGATGATGCGCTTGGTCTTGAGCTCGAAGCGGGGCAGGGTGTTCGGCGCCACTGGCGTACAACGCAGACGCACGTGCAAGGCCTTGTGGATGCGGTCGCTGGCGTCACGGGCCACGGCATCCCAGTGGGCCGCATCGAGGGTGGGCTCGGGCTCGAAGCGCACCGTCATGACGTCGTTGCCGTCTTCGTGGGTCAACACCAGTTCGTAGTGCATGCTGACCCCTTGGATCTGGTTGAGGATGTTCTCGACGGCGGTCTGGTAGACGTTGGTGCCGCGCACGGTGACCATGAAGTCGGTGCGACCGAGCACCGCGCCGTCGAACTTCACCCAGGTGCGCCCGCACCCGCAGCCGCTTTCGCGACGGCGCACCAGGTCGTGGGTGCGGTAGTTCAAAAGCGGCTGCGCCGTGTTGGCGTAGCTGGTGACCACGTTCTCACCGATCTCGCCGTCGGCCGACTCGCCACCCGTGACCGGGTCCATCGACCAGGTGTAGCAGTTCATCTCGTTGACATGCACGCCGTCACCCAAGGGGCAGCCCGGCGCCATGGCGTCAACTTCGGCGATGCCCAGAAGCTCGCCCGCCTTGGCGCCCCAGGCCGTCTCGATCTGCTCGCGCATGCCTGGGAGCGCGGTCGGGCCGGGCTCGCCTGCGTGATACGTGTAGCGGATCGAGCTTTGCGAGAGATCGACGCCCATCTCCTTGGCCACTTGCGCCATGCGCAGGGCGAAGGTGGGGGTGGAGATCAGCACCGTGGGCTTCATGCGTTGGATCGCTTGAATATGCCCCTTGGTGTCCAGACCGCCGCCCGAGATGATCCGGCAACCCAGACGCCGAGCCCCCCAATAGGCGCTCCAGAAACCGGCGAAGTTGCCCCAGCCGAAGGCGAAGTAGAAGGTGTCCGTGGGGCGGATACCCAGGCCCCAAAAGCCGTAGACCCAGGACTCGCCATAGCGCACGGTGTCGACCATCGAATACGGAATGGCCAGCGGCACGCCGGTGGTGCCGGAGGTCTCGCAGTGGTGGGCCACCAGATCTGGGGGCAGGGCGAGGGTGTCGCCGTAGGGCGGGCGCTCTTGCTGCAGGCCGATGAATTCGCTCTTGTCGGTGACCGGGATCAGACGCTTGTAGTCGGCCAGCGAGCGGATGTCCGAGGGCTTGACGCCCGCCGCATCGAGCTTGCGCCGATAGAAGGCGGTGTTCTCGTAGGCATAGGTCACCAGGCGCTGGATGCGCGCAAGGTGCAGGGCGTCCAATTGGGCGCGGGGTATCGTCTCCAGCCGTTGGTTCCAGAAGGGACGGCCCATCGACTCTTTCGACAAGGCGCCAGCGGGGGCCTCCACGTTCATCGAACTACTCCTCATACGGACACGGGTTTGCCTGTTTGACTACATACCGGCTGGATAGTATGTTCGGTGTTTCAAGCCTTGCGCTGGGGTAAACCCTTGACCTCTCCCACTCCTCGGAAGCGATCGGCGTCCGCGCCACCACGTCGAACCGAAACGACCAAGGCCGCCCAACGCGCGGTCAGCATGGACCTGCTGCTGCAGGCCGCCTTGCGCTTGTTCGTCTCGCAAGGCTATCGCTCCTCGAACCTCGAGCAGATCTCCGGCGCCGCGCAGCTCACGAAGGGCGCCGTGTACTTTTACTTCGGCAGCAAGGAGGCCGTGCTGCTGGAGTTGCTGCGACGGGTGCAGGACGTGGTGGTGGACCGCGCGATTGCGGCGGTCAAACAGGTCTCGGGTGGCGCCACCGACAAGCTGGTGGCCTACGTGCATCACCAGGCGAGTTTGGGCATCACGCACCGCGACGAGGTGCTGCTGTTGATCCTGATGTCGCTGGAGTTCAAGGAGCGAGAGGGCGAGGTACCGGCCTTCATCCGTGAGCTGTATGCCCGCCAGCGCAGCTTCATCGACGGACTGATTGCCGCCGGCCAGAAAAGCGGGGAGTTTCGCAACGACGTGCCGGTGCGCGAGATGTCGGCCATCGTGCAGGCGCTGGACGACGGCACCTTTCTCGAGTGGTTCCGGCGCTCGGACCACCTGGGCGGGGCCGACCTGACACGCGGCCTGCGTACCACCTTGTTGAACGGCATCCTGGCGGCGCCAACCGAGCCCCGCCGTCCGCGTGCGGCGGCTCCTGCGAAAAAGCGCAAACCGCCCGCCCGCCGAGCTTAGCGGGGGACGCACAGGGTTATCCCGAATCCGAGGGGGGATTCTGTTTAGATACCATCCGGATAGTATTTTTGAAAGAAGCACCATGAACACTGTCGCAGCCGCCCCGACCGTCTACAAGCAAAACGATCCGGACATGCCCGAGGAATTCCGGGAGCTTCTGGTGAAGTTGCTCCTGAACGAGCACCTGGAGAACAACGGCAACACCGAGTACCGCAAGATCCTGGCAAAGATCGCCGATGCCGGCCTGCGCTATGCGCCGCATGGCCGCGCGATGGAGATCGAGGCGGAGATCATTCGCCAAGAGGTTGCGCACGGCAAGATCTGCGAGGAAGTCTTGATCGGGCTGGGCGCCAACCCGAACATCACCAAGCCGATCAAGCAGTACGCCTTTCATCTGCCGTTTGACGACTGGATCGATTTGGCCTGGTTCCACGCGCTGATTGACCGCGTCGGTCTGTATGTGGGCGTCGAGTGGGCCGGCAGCCCCTACGAGCCCTTGGCGCGTGTGGCGCCCGATCTGGAGGCCGACGAGGAGTTTCACACCCGCAGCGGCTTCTTGCATCTGCGCGAGATCTGCCAGACCCCCGAGGGCAAGGCCGCCGTGCAGGCGCGTCTGCAAAAGTGGTGGACCGCGGCACTGGACATGTTCGGTCGCTCCAACTCGGTGACTTCGCCGCTGTATGTGAAGTGGGGCATCAAGCAGCATGACAACGAGCAGCTGCGTCAGAAGTACATCCGCGAGGCACTGCCCGAGATCCGCAAGCTGGGCCTGACGCCGGCCGACAACGACCTGGGTCGCCGTTTCACCTGATCGCAAGGAGCAGCCCATGGCCATCGATTTCAGCGCCGACCAGGGCGTCGGTTTCATCACCTTCAACCGCCCGCCAGCCAATGCCTATGACGCGCAGATGCTGGGCGAGCTCACGCAGGCCGTGCATCGGGTGGCCGAGGATCCGGCGGTGCGTGTGGCGGTGGTGCGCAGCGCCAACCCGAAGTTCTTTTGCACCGGGGCCGACATCAGCACGCTGCAAAACGCAGACCGCGCCGGGTTTGCCAACTTTCTGACCATCGCGCAGGAGGCGGTGGATGCCATCGGTCGCACGCCCAAGTTGTTCATCGCCGCGATCTCGGGGCATTGCATCGGCGGTGGGCTGGAGATCGCGCTGGGCTGCGACTTTCGCATCGCCTCGGCGGGCAAGTACAAGCTGGGGCTGGCCGAGGTGAATCTGGGTCTGTCGCCCGGCATGGGCGGCACGCAGCGCCTGCCCCGTCTGATTCCTCGCAGCAAGGCGCTGCACATGATGGTGACGGGCGAGTCGATCGGGCCGGACGAAGCGTTGTCGCTGGGTATT
>JBIKUT010000226.1:0-4206 GCA_044347465.1 Ramlibacter sp. | reverse complement strand
GATGGCCTCGCAATACGGGTCCGCCGCCGCCGTACGGCAGTTGTTGGAGGCCGGTGCGGATGCGTCGCTGAAGAACCAGCTAGGCCTGAGCGCCCAGGACTTTGCCTTGCGCAGTGCCCGGCCGGAAGTGTTTGAAATGATTGCGGCGCACCTGCGTAAGCAGCGACCGGCGGCGACCTGGTGATGTCCATTTAAAGAATACGATGTACGTTATGTCAAATGACATACGGGCATCGCTGAGGCTTTGATTCCTAGCCCCCTGCTGGGCCTGAAGCTCGATCCTGTGTGGCGCCAAGAGGCTCGATCCGCGCTCCGCGTGAGCCACTCAAAATCTCAAGTTCTACGCGAGAACTCAGCGAAAGCGCTCTGTTTTAAAAGAACTATTTCTTTATCGACACGACCGCCCGAAGGACAAGCCGCCACTCAGTGCGCATGCCCCCACAGCACCATCGCATCGCGCCCCTGAACCAGCAGATCGACCGTCTGACCCACCGGCAGACACACCTTGGTCGCCACATGGCCAAACGGCAGGCCCGTGAGCACCGGCGCCTTGACCCGCGCGCGCAGCCAGTCAACCACCGTCTGCAGCTTGTAGCCCTTGTCGTGCGGCACCGGCTTGTAGTTCGTGAAGCCGCCCAAAAGGATGGCCTTTTGCCGGCCCAGGATCCCGGCATGTAGCAGTTGCGTGAGCATGCGCTCGACGCGATAGGGGTGCTCGTTCACGTCCTCCAGGAACAGGATGCCGCCTTGCGCCGGCGGCAGCCAGGGCGTGCCGACCAGAGACACCAACACACTCAAATTACCGCCCCATAGCGGCCCCTGAACCTTGAACGCGCGCTCACGGGCCTCATTCGCCGGCAGTCGCCAGCCGGTTCCCTCCCCTGCCCCGCCCGCCAGATCGTCAAAGCAGGCCAGCATGATCTCGTCGGGCTCGCCCTCCACGCCAAAGTCCTCGCCCAGCGCCGGCCCCGACCAGGACACCGCGCCGGTCTGGGCCATCAGCGCGTTCTGAAAGGCGGTGAAGTCGCTCAGACCCACAAAGCGCAGACCTTTGTCGATGGCCTTGGCCACCGCCTTGTAGCGGATATCGGGCAGCAGGCGCGTCAGGCCATAGCCGCCGCGGGTGATCAGGGCGATGTCGGCGCCGCTGGCCGCCGCGCGGTGGATGGCGGCCAAGCGGGTGGCGTCGTCGCCGGCAAAGCGCATGTGGCTGGTGAGGGCGTCGCGGTCAATCTCGACCTCGTGGCCCAGGGCCCGCAGACGCGCCACGCCCCGGCGCATCGCGGCGCGATCGCGCACGGCGCTGGACGGCGAAAAAACATAGATATGACTCACGGAGGTCCTTCAGTGAAATGGGCGACGGCGCGCTCGGCGATGGCCTGGCCATGCTCCTGCACAAAATGGCCGGCAGCCTCGATCGGCCAGGGCGGTGGGCAGCCGCGGATCCCGGCCTGCAGCCGCTGCATGACGGGCGGCCCCAATACCGGATCCTGCACGCCCACGGCCATCAGGCTACGGCCCTGCCAGCGCTCGCGCCAGAAGACGGCGGCCTCGCGGGAGATCGCGGCCCCCTCATCGTCGGGGTGCTCGGGCACCAGAGGCGGGAAGGCACGCAGAGCGGCGCGGTGCCCGCGATCTGGAAACGGTGCGTTGTAGGCCTGGCATTCCTCGGGGGACATCTGCGGGTTGCCGCGTGCGAACAGGCGCGCCACATCGAACTCGGGGTTGCGCGCGCACATCTCGCGCCAAGCCAGGAAACCCTCGCTCAGGGGGGTGTCGCCCGTGGCCAGCCAGGTGTTCATCACCAGCAGGCCCTGGTAACGATCCGGGGCGGCCATGGGCAGCGTCAGCCCGAAAATGCCGCCCCAATCCTGAACCACCAGCACCACGCGCTGCAGGTCCAGGCGTTCGACCAGCTCCAGCAGCACCTGTCGGTGCCAGGTGAAACGGTGCGCGCCCTCCTTCTTGGGCTTGTCGCTGCGCCCGAACCCGATCAGATCGGGGGCCACCACGCGATGACCGGCCTGCAAAAACACCGGGATCATCTTGCGATACAGGTAGCTCCAGGCCGGGTTGCCGTGCAGGCACAGCCAGGTCACAGGCGCATCGCGCGGCCCCTCGTCCAAATAATGAAGCCGCAGACCCGCCAGCGCAGGCAGGTCACTCAGGTAATGCGGGGCCCAGGGGTAGCCGGGCAAGCCCTCGAATTGAGCGTCGGGCGTGCGCACCGCGTCCTCGCGCAGAGGGTGCGCCGTGGCCCTTTGGTCCTGACGGCGGCCCTTGAAGAAATCGGCCAGCAACGCGCCGCAGTCCTCGGCCAGCACGCCGCCTTGCACCTGGGTCTGGTGATTGAGTGAACGCTGGACAAACAAATCGGTGACGGAGCCGGCGGCACCGGTCTTGGGGTCGGACGCGCCATAGACCACGCGGGCCAGTCGGGCGTGCAGCATCGCGCCGCTGCACATGGCGCAGGGCTCCAAGGTCACATACAGCTCGCAGCCGTCGAGGCGGTAATTGCCCAGGGTCTGCGCCGCCTCGCGCAGCGCCATCACCTCGGCGTGGGCGGTCGGGTCGTGGCGACCCACCGGCGCGTTATGCCCGGTGCCGATCACGGTGTCGCCCCGCACCACCACCGCGCCCACCGGCACCTCGCCCGCCGCTCGCGCGCGCTCGGCCATGGCCAACGCCTGGCGCATATAGCTTTCGTCGCGTGCGGTCTCAGCGCTCATGTCTCGGTGTCCGGGGGTTCAGGCAGCCGCAGGCGGCAGGCGCTCGATCCACTGGGCCAGCGCGCGCTCCTGGTCGTTGCCGGCTCGGTAGGCGGTCAGCATCGCCTCACGCGCCTCGGGGCGGTGCTGGTTCACCTTGGCCGCGCACTGCCACTCAATCACGTCCATCTCCAGGCCGACGATGCCATGCAACATCCGGGTGGTGTAGGACTCGGCCAAGGCGCGCCACTGGGCGGCATAGGCGGGCTCGTGGTCGCCAATCAGGCATTTGAGCAAGCGGTCCTTGTCGTCCTCGGCATGCACCAGGGTGACCTGCACCGTCGCATGCAGGGCGATGTAGTTCCAGGTGGGCACGCGCTCCAAATCGGCATAGACCGAGGGCGACATATAAGCCTGCGGCCCCAGAAAAGTGACCACCGCGCGCGGCTGCGCCTCCAGGTGCTGCCACTGGGGGTTGCCCCGGGCCAGGTGACCGAGCAGGCGATGCAAGGTGGGCGCGGCGGCGGCGGCCTCGGGCGGCAGGTGCAGCGGCAGGTGGGTGATAAAGGGCAGGCCGCTTTCGTCCAGCGTCACCAGACTGGCCAGCGGCTGCTGGCGAATGAGCGTCGCTGCCAGGGCCGGATCAGCGACGCGAAAGCGAGGGGGCAAGTGCATGGCAGCCATTGTGCCCTCGCCTGCCCCCCTGCCCCGAGGCCCCGCCCGCCGGCTGTGGTCCTGCGGGCGTCCTCAATCGAGCTGAATGCCCGCGGTCTTCACGACGCCGCCCAGGCGGTCGATATCCGAGACGATGAACCGGTCGAATTCGGCTAGCGTGCCTGGCGCCACACCCACGCCCTGATCGGCCAGGGTCGGTGGCACGGGTCGAAGGACGCGATCGTGCCCAGCACGGTGTGAATCCCACTGGGCAAGGCGTGCAGCCGAGGCGGGTCGGTGGACACGGGCGCGCAGGCCTGGGGCTGAGCCTGGACACTGGCGCAGACCGCCAGCAGGACCGACCCGTACAGGGCGGCCCGTATCCGCATCGCAAAGTGGGAAAACAGGTCGATAACGCCTCTTCATTGTGCTGTCTGAAACCCATAATAAGCGCCTGCTTAATGGGAAGACTGCGCAAGACTGAATCCGTCGGCCGATGCCCCCGACCCGCGCATCAACCGCCCTTGGCTGGCCTACGAAACCGCGCTGAAGGCAGCGGCTGGCCGGGTCTTAAGCCGTATCGGCGGACCCCGAGGCCCTCTCCAGCGGATGCCGCCGCGCGAGCGCGCCGAACATGAACATCCCGAGCAGCAGCGCCGAAGCCGCGATCTGCAAGGACGTGGTGAAGCCCTGCTGCGTCGTCTCGCTGCGACCGAGAAGCCACGCCACCATCGGCGGCCCGGCAATCTGACCCAAGCCATAGGCCGCCGTGATCAGCCCGATGAAGGACGACGCATCCTGCGGACGCAGTCGCCGCGCCTCCTGCATGGCAAACAGCGTGATG
>JBIKUT010000225.1:0-4209 GCA_044347465.1 Ramlibacter sp. | reverse complement strand
CGGCGACGTTCAGTACTTCATGCATCACGAACTGCATGTCACGCAGAGGCGGGGTGTAGGTGGGCATGGCAGCAAAGGCTCCTGAGGTTAAATGGCGTGAAAAGCAAACGATCTAGGATGCCGCGCTCTGGGCGGGCGCGGCAAGGAAATTGGCGAGGATGCGTTCGAAGGCCGCTGCAGCCCGCCCGATTGCGCCCGGGCTGCGCAGCAGACGGGCCTCGTAATGCAAGGCCAGGATGAGGCCGTGGATCTCAAACAGCACCTGGTCTTCGTCCACATCGGCGCGTAGGTGACCTTCCTGGCGGGCTTGCGTGATCGCGCGCTTCATGCCGGTGTGCCACAGCTGTACCGACTGCACCAGCGCGTCGCGCACCGGGCCAGGGCGGTCGTCGAACTCGACGGCGCCGCTGATGTAGATGCAGCCCGAATCGAGCTCGATCGCGGTGCGCTTCATCCAGTTGGCAAACAGCCCACGCAGACGCGGCAGGCCGCGCGGGGCCTGCATGGCGGGGTAGAACACCTCGTCCTCGAAGCGCCGGTGGTATTCGCGAATCACCGAGATCTGCAACTCCTCGCGCGAGCCGAAATGCGCGAAAACGCCCGATTTGCTCATTCGGGCCACCTCGGCCAGCGCGCCGATGGACAGACCCTCCAGGCCGATCTGCTGCGCCAGCGCCAGCGCCGCATCGACGATGGCGGCCTTGGTCTGCTGGCCCTTGGGCACGGCGCGTGCAGGCTTGGCGGTGGAAAAAGAACCGGACATGGGGCCAGGGGTAAAAAAGAACGACCGTACTATTTTGGCTGAAAAAAAGGCCCGCCGGTCAAGGGCGGGCTTTTTGTGGGGTTTAGCGGCTTTTGGCGGCCAATCAGCGCTTGAACGCGATGACTTCCTGGCGCTGCTCGCCCAGACCCTGGATGCCCAGGGTCATGACGTCGCCCTTCTTCAGGTACAGCGGCGGCTTCATGCCCAGGCCCACGCCCGGGGGCGTGCCGGTGGTGATCACATCGCCGGGCATGAGCGTCATGAATTCGCTCAGGTAGCTCACGATCTTGGCCACGTCGAAGATCATGGTGCGGGTGTTGCCGGTCTGCATGCGCTTGCCATTGAGGTCCATCCACATGTCCAGGCGCTGCACATGGCCCACTTCGTCGGGGGTGACCAGCCAGGGGCCAATCGGGCCAAAGGTGTCACAGCCCTTGCCCTTGTCCCACTGCGGGCCGCGTTCGAGCTGGTACTCGCGCTCGCTCACGTCGTTGATCAAGCAATAGCCCGCCACGTGGGACAGGGCGTCCTTGCGGGTGACATAGCGCGCGCGGGTGCCGATCACCACGCCCAGTTCGACTTCCCAGTCGCTCTTGACCGAGCCCTTGGGCAACATGACGGGGTCGTTCGGGCCCTGGATGCAGGTGGTGGCCTTCATGAAGACCACGGGTTCCTTGGGGATCGGGGCGCCCGATTCAGCGGCGTGGTCGGCGTAGTTCAAACCGATGGCGATGAACTTGCCCACTTGGGTCACGGGGCAGCCATAACGAGGCTTGCCACGCACCATAGGCAACTTGGCGGGGTTGACCTTGCGCAGCTTGGTCATGCCGGCGGCGCCAAGCTGGTCGGGGCCGATGTCGGCCACCACACCGGAGAGGTCACGCAGTTTTCCGTCGGCATCGATCAGACCCGGTTTTTCCTTGCCGGGGTTGCCATAGCGCACCAGTTTCATCGTTGTCTCTTTCGTTCGGTTTTTTTTGGAGGGTTAGAGGATGCGAGCGAGGCTGTCTTCCAGGTGTTCGGAGGGCATGCGCTTGAAGCCCGAACGAGCGAATCGTTGCAGGCGACCCACCACGAAGGCGGTGAGCAAAGAGGCGCGCACCTGAGCATCCACCGTGGGCGTGGACGACGGGGCGCTGTCGGTGCGCAGGCACTGCTTGAGGGTGGATTCGATGCGGTCGAAGAACTGGTTCATGCGCTGTTGCAGGCGCTCGTTCTCATAGACCAGCGCGTCGCCCACCATCACGCGGGTCATGCCCGGGTTGCGCTCGGCGAACTGCACCAGCAGCGTGGCGATGGCGGCGGCCTGGCGCAGGGGCTCACCGGCCTGGCGCTCCTGAATCTGGTTGATCAGGGTGAAGACGCTCTGTTCGATGAAGTCGATCAGGCCCTCGAACATCTGGGCCTTGCTGGCGAAGTGGCGGTACAGGGCCGCTTCACTCACCTGCAGGCGACCCGCAAGGGCGGCTGTGGTGATGCGCTCGGCACCGGGCTGTTCCAGCATGGTGGCCAGGGCCTGCAGGATCTGCACGCGTCGCTCACCGGGCTTGGGCCGCTTGCGGGCCGGCGCGGCGCTGTCGGGGGACTCGGCCTGAGGGATCGGATCGGCGTCGGGCATGGGCGGCTGAAAAGTGTTTCCAGATTCTCGCACAGCCGGGCCACCCCACCGCCGTGATGAAGTACGCGCTTACGCGCGCGGCAAACGGCGCTGCGCCGAGCGCATCTAGGCCGCCAGATGCAAGGTCACGCGCAGGCCGCGCCCGCCGTTCCCGCACGCAGGCTGAAGTTGGCTGTGGTGCACCCGCGCAATTTCCTGGGCGATCGCCAGACCCAGTCCGGTGCCCTCCCCTTGGGTGCCGGGCACGCGGTAGAAGCGATCGAGCAGGTGTGGCAGATCCGCGGTGGCGACGCCCTTGCCATCGTCCTCCACCTCCAGAAAAGCGCCGCGCTCGGTCGCGCCGCAGCGGATCGTCACGGTGCGGCCCTCGGGCGTGTACTTGACGGCGTTGTCCACCAGATTGGCCATGAGCTCGCGCAGCAGCCACTCATAACCGGGCACGGCGGCGGGGCGCACATCCAGCCCCAGGTCGATCTGCTTGGCCGAGGCCGCGTCCAGGTAGGACTCGAGCAAAGACTCGCACAGGGGCTTGAGCTCGACGCGCTCCATGGGCTGGGCCGCCGTGCTGCGGGCATCGGCGCGCGACAGCGCCAAGAGCTGATTGGCCAGCTGCGAGGTGCGGCGGGTGGCGCTGCGCAATTTTTCGACCTGTTCGACCGGCACGAGCAGGGTGCCGTGGCCCCCGGGCGGCGCAATGCGCCGCGCCGCCTGGGCCCAGGCCTCGACCTGGGCCTGTAGGCCGGCCAGCGGCGTACGAAGCTGGTGGGCGGCGTCGGCGATGAAGCGGCGCTGCCCCTCGGCCTGGGCATCGACCAGTCCGAACAAGCGATTGAGCGCCGCCACCAAGGGCCGCACCTCGCGCGGCGAGGCCTGCAGGTCGATGGCGCTGAGGTCTTGGGGTGAGCGCCCCTCGACCACCTCGGTCAGATCCAGCAGCGGACGCAAGGCGCGGTCGACCGCCCAGTGCACCGCCAGGGCGGCGGCAGCCAGTATGACGAGGTGCGGCAGCAGCACCTTGAACACGATGGCGCGGGCCCAGCGCTGGTGGGGGTTGGAGGCATCGGCCACAGCGACATCGAGATCGCCCAGCGCCGTGGCATGGCGCTGGCGCACGATGCGCCAGGTCATGCCCTGGTGCTCCTCGCTCTCGAACTGGGGCTGGCGTGAGGCCGAGGCCGCCCCCGACCCGCTTCGTACCAGCCAATCCTCCCCGTGCAGCAGATGGCCCTGCGCGTTGGTGATGGCGTAGGCCGCGGTACCCGGGCGCGCGAGCAGGAACTGATCGACCTCGGGCGCGAGCAGGAGGGAGGTGTGCGTGTTGGCCACCGGGTCGCCCACGATCACTGAATCTGCCAACAGAGGCTGCAGCGCCAGCAGCTGCTGGTCTTGCAGCTCGGTCACACCCCCCGCCATCCGGTACTCCAACCAGGCACTGGTGCTTGCCAGCAGCAGCAAGGGGCTGAGGATCATCACCAGCAGGCGCCGGCGCAGACCCAACAGCATGTGCCCGCCCTCCAGAACCTGCGGACTCACGCGGCGGCGGCAGTGTCTTGCATTTCCAGGCGGTAGCCGAAGCCGCGAATCGAGCGCAAGGCCACACCGTGCGGCTCCAGTTTGCCGCGTAGGCGCGAGATATAGACCTCGACGGCGTTGGGCGTGATTTCGCGGTCCCAGCCGGTCAGGGCCTGCAGCAGCTTGTCCTTGCTGGCGGGCTTGGGAGCGTTCATCAACAGGTATTCCATCACCGTCCATTCGCGCGGGCCCAGCTCGATGACGGTGAATTGGTCGTTGTGACGGGCGCCGGCGCGTCGGGTGGCGGTGTCCAACT
>JBIKUT010000224.1:0-4220 GCA_044347465.1 Ramlibacter sp. | reverse complement strand
GCCGCAATGCCGCCGTGGGCCGGTTTCAGGTATTTACTTGCCGGACGGAACCTTGCCCTCGACGCCCTTGACGTAGAAGTCGATCTTGTCCCTCCACTCCTGGTCGCCCTTCTGGTCCTTGGGCAGGCGCACCTTGCCGGTGTTGTCGGTGATCGGGCCGGTGAAGACCTCGAAGCTGCCGTCCTTCAGGCCGGCCTTGATCTCCTCGACGCGCTTCTTGGCGTCCTCGGGCACGACGTCGTTGATCTTGACGAGGTCGTTCAGGCCTTCCTTGACGCCCCAGACGGTGCGCTCGGTCTTCCAGGTGCCCGCCTTGACCTCTTCGATGGTCTTGATGTAGTACGGGGCCCAGTTGACGATGGCCGAGGCGAGGTGCGCCTTCGGGCCGAAGGCGCTCATGTCGCTGTCCCAGCCGAAGGCGTACTTGCCGTTCTTCTCGGCCGTCTGCAGCACCGCGGTGGAGTCGGTGTTCTGCAGCAGCACGTCGGCCTTGGCGTTGATCAGGCTCTGCGCAGCCTCGCTCTCCTTGGGCGGGTCGAACCAGGTGTTGACCCACACCACCTTGGTGCGGACCTTCGGGTTGACGCTCTGCGCGCCCAGGGTGAAGGCGTTGATGTTGCGCAGCACCTCGGGGATGGGGAAGGAGCCGACGAAGCCCAGCACGTTGGTCTTCGTCATCTTGCCGGCGATGACCCCGGCCATGTACGTGTCCTGGTAGAAGCTGGCGTCATAGATGCGCATGTTCGGGGCGGTCTTGTAGCCGGTGGCGTGCTCGAACTTCACGTCCGGGAACTCGCCGGCCACCTTCAGCATCGCGTCCATGTAGCCGAAGGACGTGGCGAAGATGATCTTGTTGCCCTGGGTGGCCAGGTCGCGGATCACGCGCTCGGCGTCGGCACCTTCGGGCACCTTCTCGACGAAGGTGGTCTTGACGGCATCACCGAACTTGGCCTCGACCGCCTTGCGGCCCAGGTCGTGGGCGAAGGACCAGCCGGCGTCACCCACCGGGCCGACGTAGATCCAGGCCGCCTTCAGGGGCTCGGGCTTGGCCGGGGCGGAAGCCACCGGAGCGGGAGCGGGAGCTTCCTTCTTGCCGCAGGCGGCGAGGAAGGCCGTGGCGGCCAGCGCGGTCAGGCCCGCCATCTGGACGATGCGGCGCTTGGAGAGATCGGTCATGAGCAGACTCCGGGTGGTGGAAAGGAACCGTTGAACCGGCACCAACGAGCGGGCCGGCAGATGAAACAAACCGCAAATTATGTGCAAGAAACGTGCACACACCCGTGGCAGGGCCGCAACATCGGCCTTGGGGTCAGGCGCCAGGGTGGAATGCCCGGCCCAGCGAGGCCGGCATGTTGATGCGGATCCACAAGGGGTTGCGGCTGATCAGCGCCAGCACGACGATGGTGGCCAGGTAGGGCAGCATCGCCAGCAACTGGCTCGCGATCTCCACCCCCATGCCCTGGAGCGTGAACTGCAGCATGGTCACACCACCGAAGAGGTAGGCGCCCAGCAGCACCCTTCCCGGGCGCCAGGTCGCGAAGGTGGTCAGCGCCAGCGCGATCCAGCCACGCCCGGCGACCAGGCCTTCGACCCACATGGGTGCGTAGACGACCGACAGGAAGGCTCCAGCCACGCCGCACAGGGCACCGCCCGCCACCACTGCGGCCAGGCGAATCCAGCGCACCGGGTAGCCCAGCGCGTGGGCCGACTCCGGCGACTCCCCCACCGAACGCAGCACCAGACCTGCGCGGGTGCGGTAGAGGAACCACGCGCACAGGACGACGAGCGCGATCGTGGCATAGGCCATGGGGTGCTGGCGGAACAGGGCCTCACCCACGAAGGGCAGGTCCGACAGCCAGGGTACCTCGTAGTTGGTGCGGTCTTCGAGCTTCTTGCCGGTGTAGGCCTGCCCGACGAAGGCCGACAGGCCGGCGCCGAGCAGAGACAGCGCCAGCCCCGTCGCGTACTGGTTTGTGTTGAGCCAGATCACCAGAACGCCGAACACCGCCGCGGCCAGTGCACCGGCGACAGCGCCGACGGCAAAGGCCAGCAGGTCGCTGCCGGTGGCCAGCGCGGTGGCGAAGCCGGCCACCGCCGCCACCAGCATCATGCCCTCGGCGCCGAGGTTGAGGACACCGGCCTTCTCGTTCAGCAGCAGGCCGAGCCCGGCCAGGGCCACGGTCGTGCCCGCAGCGATGGTGGCCGCCAGAAGCAGCGCAAGCTCGTTCATGCAGGCCTCCCGTCCGGCGTGGCACGGCGCCAGCGCAGACGCTGTTCGATCAGCGTGTCGCAAGCCAGCAGCAGGAACAGCAGCAGGCCCTGGAAGACGCCGGTCAGGGCATTGGGCAGCCCCATGCGCGACTGCGCGAGTTCGCCGCCGATCAGCATCATCGACAGCAGGATGCCCGAGAACAGGATGCCTACCGGGTGCAGCCGGCCGACGAAGGCGACGATGATGGCTGTGAAGCCGTAGCCCGTGGAAACATGAGGCGTGAGTTGGCGCAGCGGGCCCGCGGCCTCCATCGCGCCGGCCAGGCCGGCCATACCGCCCGACAACAGCAGCGCCGTCCACAGCGCGCTGCGCGAGGAGAAGCCCGCATAGCGCGCCGCCGCCGGCGCCAGGCCACCCACCTGGAGCTGGTAGCCGCGCCAGGAGCGGAAGAGGAAGATCCAGAACAGCAGCACTGCCGCGAGCGCGACGAAGGCGCCCCAGTGCAGGCGCATGCCGCGCGCGATCGGCAGCAGCCAGGTGCTGGCGTCGAAGGTCGGCGTCTGCGGGAAGTTGAAGCCCTTCGGGTCCTTCCATGGGCCGAAGACGAGGTAGTTGAGCAACTGCTGGGCCACGTAGACCAGCATCAGACTGACGAGGATCTCGCTCGCGTTGAAGCGGTCGCGCAGCAGCGCCGTCACGCCGGCCCAGAGCATGCCGCCCAAGGCCCCAGCGACCAGCACCAAAGGCGCGTAGGCCCCGCGCGGGCCGGTGAAGCCGGTCTGCGCCAGCCACAGCGCCATGCCGCTGCCGGCGATGGCGCCCAGCAGGAGCTGGCCCTCCGCGCCGATGTTCCAGACGTTGCTGCGATAGCACACCGCCAGGCCCAGCGCGCACAGCACCAGCGGCGTGGCCTTCAGCAGCACCTCGGTCAGGGGTCGCAGCCCGTTGAGCGGCTCGACGAAGAACATCGACAGGCCGCGCACCGGGTCCTTGCCCAGCGCGACAAAGAGCAGCGCGGCGATCGCCGCCGTCAACACCAGGGCCACCAGAGGTGACGCGAAAGTCATCACCACCGAGGGCCGGGCGCGGGCCTCGAGGCGGATCATGCGCCCTCCCCCGCCCGTGCCGCCACGGCGGCCGCGCCTTCCCACAGGCCGGACATCCACTGCCCGATCTGCTCGACCGTGGCCTGGGCCACCGGCACCGAGGGCGAGAGCCGCCCGCGCGCGATCACGTGCAGCCGGTCACTGAGCTCGAACAGCTCCTCGAGTTCCTCGCTGACCACGAGCACGGCACAGCCGGCGTCACGCAGCGCCAGCAGCTCGGCGCGGATCTGGCTGGCGGCGCCGACGTCCACGCCCCAGGTGGGCTGCGAGACGACGAGCACGCGCGGCCGCGCGTCGATCTCGCGCCCGACGATGAACTTCTGGAGATTGCCCCCTGACAGCGAGCGCGCCGGGGCCTGCGGGCCGCCCGCCTTGACGCGGAAGCGCTCGATCAGCGCCGCCGCCTGGGCGCGCATCGCCCGGGTGCGCAGCCAGCCCCCGCGCCCGACGGCCTCACGGCGCGTCAGCAGCGTGTTGTGCGCCAGGCTCAGCGTGGGCACGGCGCCGCGGCCCAGGCGCTCCTCGGGCACGAAGTGCAGGCCGTGGGCCCGGCGGCTGCGCGGCCCCGCGCGGCCGACGGCCTGCCCGAACAGGCGCACCGCGGCCACGTCGGCGCGCGTGTCCTCGCCCGAGAGCGCCGCCATCAGTTCCTGCTGGCCGTTGCCCGAGACGCCGGCGATGCCGACGATCTCGCCGCAGCGCAGCTGCAGGCTGACCCGGTCGAGCGCGGTGCCGAAGGGCGACTCGCTGGGCAGGCTCAGCGCATCGACCTCGAGCGCGAGCTCGCCCGGCGTGGCCGGCCGGTGCTGCAGCGGGGGCGGCTCGGCCCCGATCATCAGGCGCGACAGGCTCGCGTTGGTCTCCTGCGTCGGGTCGACCTCGCCGGTCACCCGGCCGCCGCG
>JBIKUT010000223.1:0-4226 GCA_044347465.1 Ramlibacter sp. | reverse complement strand
CGCGCCTGGCGATGCGGCGGGCGACTCGGCGTTTCTCTCGGGCACGCTCACCGACCTGCAGTCGCGGCTGAACGTGCACAACCTGCTGGAGTCGGGTCGGGTATCGCCCGCGGGTCTGCGCGCCTTCGAGCGCTTGTTCGACCTGCTGGGTCTGCCGCCCACGCAGCTGGAGACACTGGTCGACCGCCTGCGTCTGGCGGGCGGCGGCACACGCCCCGCGGGCGGCCTGTGGGCGCAGGCCGCGCCTGGCGTACAGACCGACACAGAGACACAGCAGGTGCTCCTGATCCCCGTGCGCGCCGAGCAACTGGGGTGGCTGGGCCTGCCACCGGGCAGTGTCACCGCCTTGCTGCCTTATGTGACCGTGCTGCCAGGGCGTACCGCCGTCAATCTGAACACCGCGAGCCCTCAGGTGGTCTACGCCGCGATCGGCGGCATCGGGTTGGCCGATGCGCACCGCCTGGTGGCCGCACGCGCCGCGCGGCATCTGTCGGGGCCGGCGGATGTGGCCCGCGTGCTGGGGCAGGCCCTGCCCGACGACGCTCGGGTGGGCTATGGCAGTCGCTTCTTCGAGGTACGCGGACAGCTGCGACTGGATCGCTCGGTGATGCAGGTGCGCACGCTGGTGGAGCGCGATGGCTTGCGGGTGAAAGTCCTCCAGCAACAACGCGGCGCACTGGAAGCCCCGGTCCCTGTGGCTTTGCCGGCTTTGCCGGGCGAGCGCTGACATGAGCTCACTCTTTCTGCTGCTGCCGGCAGCCCCCGTCACGGCGACCCCCGAGTTCGCGTATGTGCTTTCGGTCGATGGACGCAGCCCGGACACGGTATCGCGCGCGCCCGTCTCGCTGCTGCCTCATGCCCACGGCGCAGGCGCTGAACGCGTGGCAGTGGTGCCGGCGGATGCACTGTCCTGGCATCGTGTGGAGTGGCCGCGTGGCATCACGACCCGCTCACCGCGCTTGCGTGCAGTGCTCGAGGGCCTCCTGGAGGAGCACCTGTTGGACGAGCCCGAGACCCTGCACTTCGCAGTGGCGCCGCATGCCCGTGCGGGCGAAGCCACATGGATCGCGGTGTGCGACCGAGCGTGGTTGCAGGCGTGCCTGCAGGCCCTGGAGGCCAGCCGCCACCCGATCACGCGCATCGTGCCGGAGATCGCACCGGAGTCGCCGGCGGCGCTGTATGCGCTGGGCGATCCGGCGCAGCCGATGTGGATCGCGCGCAGCGCACAGGGGGTGCAGGTCGTGCCGCTGGCGGCGAGTTCGATCGCTTTGTTGCCCGCGTTGCCCGATGACGCCCTGTGCCTAGCCGAGCCCGCGGTCGCCGCGCAGGCCGAGGCGCTGCTGCAACGCCCCCTGGTCTTGCAGCCCGCCGCCGAACGCTGGCTGCAAGCCGCCCAATCGGACTGGAACCTGGCGCAGTTCGAGTTCGCGCGCAGCGGGCGCACCCGCGCGCTGCGCCGTCTGGCGACCGCCTGCACCGCGTGGTGGCGATCGCCGGCCTGGCGGCCCACGCGCTGGGGACTGGCGCTGATGGTGGTCGTGAATCTGATCGGGTTGCAGGCCTGGGCCTGGCGCGAGCGCGCCGCGCTCGAGGCGCAAGGCGTGGCGATGCGTGAGGTGTTGACGCAGACCTTCCCGCAGGTGAAGTCGGTGATCGACGCACCGGCGCAGATGACGCGTGAAGTGGCGGCTCTGCGCCAGGCCACGGCCACGCTCGCGAACGGCGACCTGGAGACTCAGCTGGGGGCCCTGGCAAGCACTGCGCCGGATCGCACCGCACAGGGCCTGGCCTACACACGCGGGACCCTGCGTGTGCGCGGGCTGGGGTGGACCGCCGCCGATCTGCAACGTGTGCAGCCGGCCTTGCAGGGGCAGGGACTGGCCGCATCGCTCGACGGCGAAACGCTGGTGCTGCGTGCGGAGGGCGTGCCATGAAGCTGCACGATGTGCGCGCGCAATGGCAAGGTCTGCCACCACGACAGCGCTGGATGTGGGCCGGGTCCTTAGCCATCCTCCTCGCGACGCTGCTGGTGTGGAGGGTTTTGGCGCCCGCATTAACGACGCTGCGCACGGCGCCCGTACAGCATCAGGTGCTGGACGCGCAGCTGCTGGCCATGCGGCAGCAACGCGCCCAGGCGCTGGCGATGCGCGAGGCGGTGCAGGCCTTGCCCCCCCTGGGCCGCGAGGAGGCGCAGCGCGCGCTCGAAGCCACCGTGCGCCAGCACCTGGGGGAGACCGCGCGCCTGACCGTCAGCGCTGAGGGCGCGACGCTGACGCTGTCGGGGGTGTCAGGGCAGGCCCTGTCGCAGTGGCTGACGCAAGCGCGCATCGAGGCGCGCACGCTGCCCACCGAAGCCCGCCTGGATCGACAGGCCAATGGCTTGTGGCAGGGCCAGATGACGCTGGCGATTCCCACGCCGCTCACTGCACGCTGAGGTCAACACCATGGCCCGCACGCCCGCCACCGACATCTTGCACCCGCGTGCGCCCTGGGCATGGGCCGGCGCCGGACTGGCCGTCGGCGTTGCGCTGGCCCTGCTGCTGTTCGCGCCTGCGCGCTGGCTGGCCGGCGCGGTGACTTGGGCCACCGAGGGTCGTGTGGTCATGCAAGCGGCGCGCGGAACGGTCTGGCGCGGCTCGGCGCAGTGGGTTCTGGCCGGCGGCAGCGGGAGCCGCGACGCTGTGGCCCTGCCCTCACGCCTGTCGTGGCGGGTGCAGCCTGGCGTGCAGGGCCTGCGTGTGACCTTGTACGCCAGCTGCTGCACGCCCGAACCGATCGCGGTGAACCTGCAAGTCCACTGGCGCGAGCTGACGATCGCCATCGACGACGGCGCGCCCTCGCACTGGCCTGCGGCCTTGCTCGCCGGTCTGGGCACGCCCTGGAACACGGTGCAACTGGATGGCCGCTTGCAACTGACCACGCGCGGGCTGCTTCTGCACGGGCGCCCACAGGCGCTGCAGATGCAAGGCCAGTTCGAACTGCTGGCACTGGACATGACCTCGAGCCTGACCACGCTACGCCCGATGGGCAGCTACCGGCTGACGCTCGAGGGCGGCCCGGTGCCCACGCTGCGCCTGGTGACGCTGGCCGGCGGGCTGCAAATGACGGGCAGCGGCCAGTGGCGTGGCACGCGCCTGCAGTTTTCAGGCGAGGCCCACACCGAACCCGGGCGCGAGGCGGTACTGGCCCATCTTCTCAATCTCATCGGACGCCGCGAGGGCGCGCGCTCGATCATCACCCTGGGATAAAAACCTCATGCCGCTGCGTCTGCTCCGCTCTTTGATTGGCCTGCTGATGGCGATCGCCTGCACGCAGGCACCCGGGCAATCGCCCAAGCCACCGGGCCGACCGGCCGCCCGCGAGCCCGTGACCTTGAATTTCAGCAACGCCGAGATCGAGGCGGTGACACGCACGATGGCCAGCATCATCGGCCGCGACATCGTGGTGGATCCGCGGGTCAAGGGCACGATCAGTCTGTCGACCGAGCAGCCTGTGCCGCCCCAGGTGGCCTATGAGAATTTTCTGGGCTTGCTACGGCTGTCGGGGTACACCATCGTGGACTCGGGCGGTCTGCTCAAGGTGGTGCCCGAGGCCGATGCCAAGCTGCAAGGCGGGCCGGTGAGTGTGGGCACAGCGCCAGCGGGCACCCAATTGGTGACGCAGATTTTTCGCCTGACCCACGAGAGCGCCAACAACCTGGTGCCGGTGCTGCGGCCCTTGATCAGCCCGAACAACACGATCAACGTCAGCCCCGGCACCAACGCGCTGATCGTCACCGACTACGCCGACAACCTGCAGCGGATCGGCCGCATCATCGCCGCCCTCGACATCGCCAGCAGCGCGGACGTGGAGGTGCTGCCCCTGCGGCATACCCTGGCGGCTGATCTCGCGCCGGTGGTGCAGCGGCTGGTCGATGCCAGTGGTGGGCCCACGGGGCCGCCGGGGTCGGGCGGCGGCGGTGACGCCGGCACGCGCACCACCGTGATTGCCGAAGTGCGTAGCAACACACTGCTGGTGCGCGCGCCGAACGCGGCGCGGCTGCACCTGATACGCACCCTGGTGGAGCGGCTGGACGCAGCGCCCGCCGCGGGCACGATGGGCAATCTGCATGTGGTCTACCTGAAAAACGCCGATGCCACGCGGCTGGCGGTGACGCTGCGCGCGGCACTCGCGGGACTGGGCGGCTCGGGCGGTGGCGTGTCTGCACCCGGCCTGACGGGGGGTTC
>JBIKUT010000222.1:0-4241 GCA_044347465.1 Ramlibacter sp. | reverse complement strand
CTCGATGCGCTTCTCGGGCGTGGGGTTGTGCACGATGCGGTGCACGTAAATGCCGGGCAGGTGGATGTCGTCAGGCGCGAGTTCGCCGGTGGCGACGATGCGCTCGACCTCCACGATGCAGACCTTGCCCGCCGTGGCGGCCGCCGGGTTGAAGTTGCGGGCAGTGAGGTTGAAACGCAGGTTGCCCGAGCGGTCCGCGACATCGGCCTTCACGAGCGCCACGTCGGGGAACAGCGCGTGTTCCATGACGTAGGTCTCGCCGTTGAATTCGCGCAGTTCCTTGCCCTCGGCCACCAGGGTGCCCACGCCGGTCTTGGTGAAGAAGGCCGGGATGCCCGCGCCTCCCGCACGCAGCTTCTCGGCCAGCGTGCCCTGGGGCGTGAACTCCAGTTCGAGCTCACCGGCCAGGTACTGGCGCTCGAACTCCTTGTTCTCGCCCACGTAGCTGGCGATCATCTTCTTGATCTGCCGGGTCGCCAGCAGCTTGCCCAGGCCGAAATCGTCGATGCCGGCGTTGTTGGAGATGGCGGTGAGGTTCTTGATGCCGCTGTCTCGCACAGCGTCGATGAGCGCCTCGGGAATGCCGCACAGGCCGAAGCCGCCCACGGCGATGAGTTGCCCGTCGCGCAGGACGCCGTCGAGCGCCTTGGCGGCGGAGGGAAAAATCTTATTCACGGGAATGGGTCTCCTCTGGGAAACCCCGGTGCGCCATGCACCGGAGAACCGCTACGATACTACTTAATCCGTTACGTAGTTTTCCCTAAAGACCCGCCCTATGGACGTCGACTACCGCACCGCCTTCGACCTGGCGCCCGTGGGGCTGTGCCTGTCAAGGAACCGCGGGATCGTCGATTGCAACCAGGCGCTGTGCGAGATGTTTGCGTCCTCGCGCGAGCAGTTGATCGGGCAGACCTTTCAGGTTCTGTACCCCAGCGCCGACGAATACGAGCGACTGGGCGCGCGCATGGCCCCCATCCTCAATGCCCGTGGCTCGTATGCCGACGACCGCATCATGAAGCGCGCCACCGGCGAGTTGTTCTGGTGCCATGTGATGGGGCGCGCGCTCGTGCCGGGCGCGCCGCACGAGGCGGGGATCTGGTCGTTCGAAGATCTGAGCGCCCAGCGGCCCGTAGGCGCCGAACTCACCCCGCGCGAACGCGAGGTGGCCGCGCGTCTGCTCGATGGCATGACGTCCAAGGAAATCGGCAAGGCCCTGGCGATCAGCCACCGCACAGTGGAAATCTACCGAGCCCGCCTGATGCGAAAGTACAAAGCCAACACCACCGCCGATCTGGTGCACAAGCTGATGGCGGGTGCCTGAACACCGCCGCCCTTCACCCTCTTTCCCCGCAACCAAGGAGCCGACCATGTCCACCCGCTACCCCCTGCCCGAACTGAAGGACCTGCCCGAGGACCTGCGCGCGCGCATCCTGGAGGTGCAGGAGAAAAGCGGCTTCGTGCCCAACGTGTTCCTGGCGCTGGCACGCCGGCCCGCCGAATGGCGCGCCTTCTTCGCCTACCACGACGCGCTGATGCTGAAAGAAGGCGGCCACCTCACCAAGGGCGACCGCGAGATGATCGTCACCGCCACCAGCGCCGCCAACCAGTGCCTGTACTGTGTCGTGGCCCACGGCGCCATCCTGCGCATCTACGAGAAAAAGCCGCTGGTGGCCGACCAGGTGGCGGTGAACCACCGCAAGGCCGACATCACGCCGCGCCAGCGGGCGATGCTGGATTTCGCAATGAAGGTGTGCCTGCGCTCGCACGAGGTGGAAGCAGCCGACTTCGAGGCCCTCAAGGCCCACGGCTTCGATGACGAGGACGCCTGGGACATCACGGCCATCACGGCGTTCTTCGGGCTCTCCAACCGCATGGCCAATGTGACCAGCATGATGCCCAACCCCGAGTTCTACCTGCTCGGGCGGGTGCCGCGCGCCAAATAGCGCTGCGGCTTATTCGAGGTGCGTGCGCAGCCAGTCCGGCAGCGGCGCTGATTTTTGCGCCGGGAAATCTGTCCAGACGGTGGTGGCACCCCCGGCCGCACAAATCACCTCGGGCTCCGAGGCGCGGGCCATCGTCGCCCAGCTCTCGAAGCTGCTGCGCCCCGGGTCGCTCACATACATCCGAACCAGCACATCGCCGGGGTACTCGAACTGCCGGTAGAAATTGCAGAAGGCATTGACGATCACCGGCCCCTGGCCCTGCGGATTGGGCAGGGCATTGATGGCCTTGAACCAGTCGATGCGGATGGTCTCCATGTAGCGAAAGTACAGGGTGTTGTTCACATGGCCCATCGCGTCCATATCGCCCCAGCGAATCGGGAGCGTGAGGGTGTAGACCAGCTTCTTCTTTTCGGGCAGTTCGAGTTTCATGGGTCAGAGGGCAAAGCCGTCGTCGGCGGCGATGACCGCGCCGTTGACGAAGTGGGTTTCATTGCTGGCAAGCATCACGATCAAGGCATCGAGATCTTCGGGGCGGCCCACGCGCTTGCGAGGCATCATCTGCACCAGCTTCTGGCCCTGTTCGGTGGACCAGTGGTGGTGGTTGATCTCGGTGTCGATGTAGCCGGGGCAGATCGCGTTGACGTTGATGCCAAAGCGTCCCCACTCCAGGGCCATGGCCCGCGTCATATGGACCACGGTGGCCTTGCTCATGGCGTAGACGCCAATCTGGGGCAAGACCTTCAGACCGGCCATGGAGGCGATGTTGATGATGCGCCCGCCGGTGTAGGTGCCGGGCGCGGCACCCTGGGCGCGGGCCAGCATGCGCTTGGCCACTTCCTGGGCGGTGAAGAAGGCGCCGCGCACATTGGTGTCAAAGAGCCGATCGAAATCGTCTTCGGCCACGTCCTGCAGGCGCTGGGTGGCGGCGACGCCGGCGTTGTTCACGAGGATGTCCAGCGAGCCCACCTCGGTCTCCGCATGGGCGACAGCGGCGCGGATGCTGGCCACGTCGGTGACGTCCATCGCGGTGATGTGAGCGTCGCCGCCCTCGCTCTCGATCTGGGCGCGCAGGTCCTTGAGCTTTTCGGTGCGGCGAGCGGCCAAGACCACCGCAGCCCCGGCGCGCGCCAGGGTGCGGGCGGCCTGAGCACCCAGGCCGCTGGAGGCCCCGGTGACCAGGGCCACGCGCCCGGAAAGATCGATGCTGTAGCTCATGGGAGGTCTCCTGACGAGGGCCGGCACGCACCGGTCACCGCAATAGAATGTGACGATTGAATGGGGCCGCCAGCGGGCGAGCGCTCGGTGCGACCCGCAAGCCCCTTCCCCGAATTTCATTATCCGCGAGACACAATGACCCACGACGAGATACTGGCGAAGTACGGCCCCCGCGAAGCGATGGAGTACGACGTGGTGGTGGTGGGCGCGGGCCCGGCCGGCCTGTCTGCCGCCATTCGCCTCAAGCAACTGGCCAGCGCAAAAGGCCAGGACATCTCGGTGGTGGTGCTGGAAAAGGGCTCCGAGCCGGGAGCCCACATCCTCTCGGGCGCCATCATGGATCCGCGTGCGCTGACCGAGTTGTTCCCCGACTGGAAGGCCCTGGGCGCGCCCCTGAACCAACCCGTCACCGAAGACGCCTTCCTGTTTCTGACCGAGACCGGGGCGATGCGCACGCCGAATTTCCTGCTGCCGAAAAACTTCCACAACGACGGCAACTACATCATCAGCCTGGCCAACCTCACGCGCTGGCTGGCGCAGCAGGCTGAAGGCCTGGGCGTGGAGATCTTTCCGGGCTTTCCGGCAGCCGAAGTTCTGTTCAACGACAAGGGCGCGGTCAAGGGCGTGGCCACGGCCAATATGGGCGTGAGCAAGAGCGGCCAGCCCACCGAAAACTTCCAGCTCGGGATGGAGTTGCATGCCAAGTACACGCTCTTCGCCGAAGGCGCACGCGGTCATCTGGGTAAGCAGCTGATTGCCAATTTCCGCCTCGATGCCAAGAGCGATCCGCAAAGCTACAGCATCGGCATCAAGGAAGTCTGGGAGATCGACCCGGCGCGCCACCAGCCGGGTCTGGCGGTGCACACCGCCGGCTGGCCGCTAGACAACGACACCTATGGTGGCTCTTTTCTGTATCACATGGAAAACAACCAGGTGGCTGTGGGCTATGTGGTGGGCCTGGACTACAGCAACCCCTGGCTCTCGCCCTTCGAAGAGTTCCAGCGTTTCAAGACGCACCCCAACATCCGCTGGTACTTCGACACGCCCGAGGGCGGCAAGCCGGCCAAGCGCCTCGCCTATGGA
>JBIKUT010000221.1:0-4280 GCA_044347465.1 Ramlibacter sp. | reverse complement strand
AGCTGCCACTGCGATGGAAGCCCCCTTATCGAGCATCTGCTTGGCCCGGTGGTGGCGAAGATCGTTCATGCGAAGGTCGGGGCGGCCAATCGAAGACACCAGCCACAACCAGTGACGCTTGAACGCGATGGGCTGAAGTGGCACCCGCTTACTCTCAAAGAGCATCGCAGCCCCGCTCCCCATCTCCTGCTGTGTCCACACACGACTCATGAAGCTCTTGGTCTCCTCGGAGAAGAACAGAACCCGGGGGACACCCGACTTGGTTATCGGCGCAAGAATTTCACGCTTTTCCATGTCGACCTGCCCCCACGTGCGCTCAAGGATCTCGCCCCTCCTGGCGCCGGTATCAACCAGAAGCCTAACGAGGGCTGCAAAGCGCCGATCTTTGATGGCATTGGCGCCATCAAGTAATTTAGCGACCTCCTCATCGGAGAGCTCGATGCGCCTGACGTCTTCCTCGTATCGAACCATACCCAGGGTTGGGGATCGGAAACCAACAGGCGTTATTCGGCGGCGGGAGGCCCATTTGTAGAGGCTTCCGATCTGGGAGATGTTCCGATTCACTGTCGCAGGCGAGTAGCCATGCTCGATCATGGCGATGCCGGCCCTATCGAGTTCCTCAGAGGTCACCGACCATGCGATACGCCCTTCGAAGAGGTCGATCCATTTACGCAGTTGGAGGTCGGAACCGTCGTATTGGGTGGAACTGTAGGCGCGGCACAGCTCGCAAAAAAGCAAGTCGGCTGCGACTTGCTGGACCTGCACCTGCTGTTCGATGGGCGGCTCTCAGGTCGATTTTTCGGGTACCACGCAGGACCCGGGACGCGGGAGTTTCAAAGTCGATCACGGCCAAGTCTTTCGTTTAGGGCACTGTGAAGTGCCTAGGTTGAAAAACCCGTTTCGCTGCGGTGATTTCTCTCTAAAACTAACCAAAACCCCTTGCAAATCAAAGACTTGCAAGGGATTGATTGGTAGGCGCGATTGGACTCGAACCAACGACCCCCACCATGTCAAGGTGGTGCTCTAACCAGCTGAGCTACGCGCCTGGATCTGTTCGAAGCCCACGATTGTAGCAGGGTTCAGGTGCACGCCCCGGGCGGGGCCCGCTTCAGCGCCGGCGCGCCGCACGCACGCCCGCGACCTCGCGCACCTGCGACAGCACCGCATTCAGGCGGTGTGAATCGCTGATTTCCACCGTGAAGGTCATCCAGGCCACGCCCTTGACCGATTGGGTCTGCACGCCCACCACGTTCATCTTCTCCTTGGCAAAGACCTCGGAGATATCCCGCAGCAAACCCTGGCGGTCGGCAGCCTGCACCGCGACATCCACTGGGTACAGCGCCTGGCTGTCGGCGCTGGGGCGCCCCCACTCCACCTCGATCACCCGCTCGGGGTTGCGAGCGACGAACTCGCGCAGGTTGCTGCAATCGCTGCGGTGGATGCTCACGCCCTTGCCGCGGGTGACGAAGCCGCCAATCGCATCGGGTGGCGCCGGCTTGCAGCACTTGGCCAATTGCGTCATGAGCGAATCTACGCCCACCACCAACACGCCCCCCTTGGGCGTGCCCGCCGTGGCGCGAGACTTCTTGAGCAGGAACTCGTCTTGCGGCAGAGGCGCTGCGGCAGGACGAAACAAGGTCTCGATGGTGCGCAAGGAGAACTCGTCCTTGCCCACCACCGCGAACAGATCCTCGGCCGACTTGAACCCCAATTGCGCGGCGAGATCCTCCAGCCGCATGGCGGTGCGCCCTTCGCGCTGGAGCAGCTTTTCCACGGCCTCACGGCCACGCGCCACCGTCTCGTCCTTGAACTGCTCGTTGAACCAGGCGCGCGCCTTGGCCCGCGCGCGCTGACCGGCCAGGAAGCCCAGCTCGGGGTTGAGCCAATCGCGCGAGGGCCCGCCCTCCTTGGCCGCGATGATCTCCACCGTCTGGCCGTTCTTCAAAGGCGTGTTCAGGGGCACCATCGCGCCATCCACGCGCGCGCCCCGGCAGCGATGGCCCAGGCTGGTGTGCACGGTGTAGGCAAAGTCCACCGGGGTCGCGCCCTGGGTCAACTCGACCACCGACGCCTGCGGCGTGAGCACGTAGATGCGGTCCTCGAACAGGCCCGCGCCCGCGCTGGCCAGATCGCGCTCCCACGCCAGCAGCTGGCGCAGCACCGCGATCTTGGTGTCGTACTCGCCGCTGGCCGAGACCCCGCCGTAGCCCTTGGCGCCCGCCTCCTTGTAGGCCCAGTGCGCAGCCACACCATGCTCGGCGTGATCGTGCATGGCCTGGGTACGGATCTGGATCTCGATGGCGCGTCCGGCTGCATCCCGCACCACCGTGTGCAGCGACTGGTAGCCATTCGGTTTGGGTCGCGCGATGTAGTCGTCAAATTCGCTCGCAATCGCCTCAAACTGCTGGTGCACCCAGGACAGCGCCGCATAGCACTCGCGCACCTCGCGCACGATCACGCGCAGCGCGCGTACGTCAAAGACCTGATCGAACCCCAGCGACTTGCCCCGCATCTTCTTGACGATGCTGTAGATGTGCTTGGGCCGCCCGGCCACTTGCGCGTGCAGGCCCTGGGCCTGCAGCTCACGCTCCAGGCGCGCGCGCAGTTGCTCGACGTAGTCCTCGCGCTCCACGCGGCGCTCATCGAGCAGACGCGCCACCTGCTTGTAGGTGTCGGGCTCCAGGAAACGCAGGGCCAGGTCTTCCATCTCCCACTTGACTTGCCAGATGCCCAGACGATTGGCCAGCGGCGCGAAGACGTCCAGCGCCTCGCGCGACACGCTGGCGGGCGGTACGGTACGCGAGGCGGCGTACCAGCGCAGCGTCTGCAGCCGCGAGGCCAGGCGCAGCATCACCACCCGCAGATCACGCGAGAACGCCAGCAGCATCTTGCGAATGTTTTCGGCCTGGGCCTGCGGACCCTCGGCCGCGCGCGCCTGCCGCTGCACCGCCATCAACTGGTTGGTGGCCAGCGCCAGTTCGGCATAGCTCTCACCGAAGCCGCGCGTGATGCTCTCTTGCGGGCGCGCCAGGTAAGGGCAGGCATGCACCAGGTAGCTGGCCGCCTGCATCGCCTCCGAGCCGCCCATCTGCCGCAGGATGGTGGCCACCGCATCGGCATGGGCCAGGGTGTTCTCGCCCGTGTCCAGCGTCTCGTGGGCGATCAGGGGCTCAGCGAAACCGCGCGCACGTGACAAGGCATCGGCCTGTTGCGGCAGGGCGTGTTCCGCCGCGGCCACCAGGCCGGGAATCGACACCGCGTCGTTCGCGGAGGGCGACTGACTTTTCACGAGGCGCTCGGTGGTTCAGGCCAGCAAGAACGCGATCACCGGCTCGTGCTGCTGCGGCGACACCAGCGTGGGCGCGTGTCCGACGCCGGGAAATTCGAGCAGGCGCGCGCGCGGACCGCGCTGGGTCATGGCCTGGGCGGTGGTGGTCGACAGCAGATCGGATTGGGCGCCCCGCAGCAGTAGCGTCTGCGCGGTGATGTGATCCCAGGCCTGCCACAGCGCGGCTTCGCCCTTGCGCGCGTCTTCTTCGGTGACCGCGCGAAACGGCAGACCGATGGCCGGGTCGTAGTGCAAGGTGTAGCCGCCTTCGGGCAAGGCCCGCAGCATGGGCCGCGACAGGGCCATCCATTGCTCGGGCGTGTGCGGCCCGAAGCCCACCGACAACTGCGCCAGCACCTGCGCCGCCTGCTCCTCGGTCTCGAAGCGGCCGGCCTGGCCCACATAGGCGCCGATGCGTTGGAGGGCCTGCCAGTCCATGGTGGGCCCGATGTCGTTGATCACCAGCCGCCGCACGGGGACCGGCAGCGGCAGGTCGGGGGTGCCGCACAGGACCATGCCGATCAGGCCGCCCATGCTGGTGCCGACCCAATCCAGGACGGTCAGAGGGGCCTCACGGTGCAGGTGGGCCAGCAGCTGCAAGCTATCGGCCACGTAAGTGGGCACCTGGTACAGGTGGGGGTCGGACAGGCGGTCGCTGGCACCGCGCCCGGCCATGTCGGGGCAGATCACGCGCAGCGGGCCGTCGGCCGCGGCCAGGAGGGCCTGAGCCAGCACATCAAAGTCGCGGCCCTGCCGTGTCAGGCCGTGCACGCAGACCACCGCATGCGCGGCATCGGGCGCCCCCCATTGCCAATAGGACAGGCGGCGCGACGCACCCTGCGCGGGGCCTGGGCAGGCCATGAATCGGAGTTCGGGAGCAGACATCACGCAGGAAAGGTTGAGGGCGCACCGGGCGGGCGCGACGCGCCAGCATGCTGGGCAGGTTGACGAT
>JBIKUT010000219.1:0-4290 GCA_044347465.1 Ramlibacter sp. | reverse complement strand
TCAGCGCCCGCCCCCGCCTCCACACCGTCCGCTGCATCCCGCGCCACCCGCGCGGCCTCCGCACCGCCGACCGTCATCCCGGGCGAGGAGGCCCTGCGCAGCGTGCAAGCCGAGAACACCCGCCTGCGCGAGGCGCACTGTGCCCGCCTGCGTGATGCCTGGGTCACCCTGGAGTCTGGCGTGCGCCTGGCGCGGATGCTGCCCAATGGCGAGCGGGAGGTGCTCGATGACGCGGCCCGCGCCGCCGAGCGCCAGCGCCTGCAGGGTCTGCTGGCCAGCGACTGTCCTGCGGTCTGAGTGCGAGGGACTCGCCTCAGCGCGCGCGAGGCTTTTTCGCGAACAGGCCAGTGCCGCGTGAGCCCTGCTTGACGAAGCGTTCGCGCCGGGCCACCTTGGGATCGACCAGCAAGGGGCGCAAGACTTCCACGCGATCGCGCTCACGCACGACCTGAGAAAGCGTGGCGTTGCGGCCCCACACCGCCAGCGCCAGGGGCTGCCCGCGCAGTGCGGGATGCGCGTCAAACAGACCCGAGCCCGCCAGCGCGTCGGCCACCGTGGCCCCTGTGGGCAGTGTCAGATCCCAGAGATCGACCTGGCGCGGGCCGGGGCTGTAGGCCACCGTCACCCGCAGCGAGGCCGCGGCATCAGCCATAGACCTGCTCGGCCCGCTTGACGAAGGCATCGACCAGGCTGCCGGCGATCTTGTCGAACACCGGGCCCACCAAGGCTGCCAGCGCGGCGCTGCGAAACGCGTAATCCAACTGCAGTTCCACCTTGCAGGCGCCCGCGCCCGCCTGGCCCACCGGGATGAAGCGCCAGTGGCCTTCGAGCTTGGAAAAGGGGCCGTCCACCAACTGCACATCGACCTGACGGCCGGGGGTGTGCGTGTTGCGGGTGGTGAAGGTTTGACGAATGCCGCCAAAGGAGATGCCCACCTGGGCCTGCATGCCCTGCGCGTCGCGCGCAAGCACGGCGGACCGGTCGCACCAGGGCAGGAACTGCGGATACGCGTCGACGTCGGTGACCAGGTCGAACATCTGTTCGGCGCTGTGCCAGATCAAGACGGTTTTATGAACGGATTTCATGGAGAATTGCGCACCCGCGGCGATTGTAGAGAGCTGCTGCGATCCCCTCCCCCATGGCCACCCCTTCCAACACCCCCGCCCGCATCGCCGACAACAAGAAGGCGAGCTACAACTATGCCGTCGAAGAGCGGCACGAGGCGGGCATGGTGCTGCAAGGCTGGGAGGTCAAGGCGCTGCGCGAGGGCAAGGTGCAACTGACCGACGGCTACGTCGTCATACGCGAGGGCGAGCTGTTTTTGATCGGATGCCAGATCAACCCGCTCAAGACCGCCTCCACCCATGTCTCACCCGATTCGGTGCGCACCAAGAAGCTGCTGCTGAAAAAGGACGAGATCCGTCGGCTGATCGGCAAGGTGGAACAAAAGGGCTTCACCCTCGTGCCTTTGAACCTGCACTGGAAGTCCGGCAAGGTCAAATGCGAGATCGCCCTGGCCAAGGGCAAGGGCGAACACGACAAGCGCGACACCATCAAGGAGCGCGAAGGCAAGCGCGAGGTGGAGCGCGCGATGAAGCAGCGGCACCGCTAAGGCCACGCCAGGACAGGCAACGCCAGGCGCGCAGGCCTGCTCATTCCACGAAGGGCAGCGGATCTTTCTGGTCGGCGATCAGCTCGCGCAGCGGGTGCGCATGCGCCGGCCATGGACTTTCAAAGAAGGCCTGCACCATCGCCGGGGTCACATCTTCAATGCGCGCAGGGTTCCAGCGCGGGGTGTGGTCCTTGTCCACCGCCAGGGCGCGGATGCCCTCCACCGTCTCGCTGCTCGTACCCGGTCGCAGGTGAAAACACTGGCGCACCATGCCGCGCTCCATGAGCAAGTCGTCGGCCAGTGTCATGCTGCGTGCGCGGCGCACCTGCTGGAGCACCACATGCAGCATCAGCGGCGAGCGTTTGCGAAGAACGGCGGCGGTCTCGCGTGCCCAGTCCCCGGGCGCGGCCTCGAGGGCCGCGATGATCGCGGGCACATCGGGCAGACCGAAGAATTGATCGATGGCCTCGCGGTGCGGGACCATCCGCGTGTCGCGGCCAGACCCTTTGCGTTCGCGCAGGTTGGCCAGGCCTCGTATCCCCTGAGTGGCCAGTGCGTCCCACACCCCCGGCAGGTCGGCGCTGTCCATCACGCTATCGGCCAAACCCGCAGTCAAGGCAGCCGCACCATCGATCACCTGGCCGGTGAGCGCCAGGTATTCGCCCAGACGCCCGGGGCAACGCGCCAGGAACCAGCCGCCGCCCACGTCGGGGAACAGACCGATGGCCGTCTCGGGCATGGCCATCTTCGTGCGCTCGGTGGCGATGCGCAGCGCGTGGGGCGCGCCGTGGCCCGCGATGCCCATGCCGCCGCCCATGACGATACCGTCCATGAACACCAGATAGGGCTTGGGGAAGCGGTGCACCCGATGATTGAGCGCGTATTCCTCGGAGAAGAAATCTTCGAGGGTGGGGTCACCCGCGAGGGCCGCTTGGTGAAAAAAGCGGATGTCACCCCCCGCACAAAATGCACCAAAGGGCGCCGGGCTGGCCGGCTGGCCCACACCCTTGCCCATGCCGCGGATGGCCACGACCTCGACCTCGCCCCGGTCGGCCCAATCGAGCAACACGCCGGTGAGCGCGCGCACCATGGGCAAGGACAGCGCGTTGAGCGCCTGGGGTCGGTTCAGGGTGATGAGGCCTGCGCGGCCCCGGATTTCGTAGTGGATGTCAGACATACGATCGCGTCCTTTCCGGCAGGAGGCCCCGCGGGGCGTCAAGGGCTCAAGCCCGCTCGCGCCACCCCAGCACTTCGTTGATCACCAGCGCACCAATCACCAGCGCGCCCCCCGTCAGCACCGCAGGCGCAGGCGCTTCGCCGGCACCCACCCACACCAGCAGGATGCCGAAAATCACTTCCAGCAAACCGAGAAGTGACATCTCGGGCGCCTTGAGCACACGTGCGCAAACCACCGCCAGCACGCAAGGGATCGCCAACTGCACCAAGCCGAGGAAGGCCAGCAGGCCCACATCGCCAGCAGAAGCAGCAAACGGGAACGCCAGGGGCAAGGTCACCAGGGAAGACAGACTGGCACCGATCAAGACCGTCGGCATCAGGTCGACATTCTGACCCTGGGCATTGGAGCGCTGGATGATTGTCCAATTGATCGCGCCCGCGACCGGTACGGCAAAGGCCACCCAGGTACCCGCGAGCTGATCACTCGAAAAATCAGCGCTGTACATGTAGGCGATGCCGACGCCCGCCACCACGATGGCCAGCCACGTGCGTGGAGCGATGCGCTGGCCCAGGGTGATCCAGGCGAAGAGCGCGGTGAGTAGCGGCCCAACCGACAACGTCACCAGCACGTTGGCTACCGTGGTCATGGTCAGTGCCTGCATGAAGGCGGTGAACATCACGCACCAGCAAGCGCCTGAGAGCCACAGCATGCGTCCGCCGTCGCGAACTTTGGCGAAGACCTCGCGCCCACTGACCACAGGCAGGATCACGCACAGCGAAAGCACGGTGAACAGGCTACGCCAGAAGGTCACCTCGAAGCTGCGCGCAAACTCCAGGTGGCGCGTGACGACGCCGGCGGTGGCCCACATCATCGTGACGGCCACCATGACCAGAACGGCGCGGTGATGGGTCAGGACCATGACGGCATCCCTTCCCTATCGATCACGCCGCTTCGCGGGATGCGCGCTTACGCTCGTGCTCTTTGAGGTGGCGCTTGCGCAGACGCACGCTCTTGGGCGTAATCTCGACCAGCTCGTCGTCCTCAATGAACTCGACGCCGTATTCGAGCGTCAGTTCGATCGGGGGCGTGATCTTGATCGCATCTTCCTTGCCCGAGACACGGAAGTTCGTCAGCTGCTTGGTGCGGGTGGCGTTGACCACCAGGTCGTTGTCGCGGCTGTGGATGCCCACGATCATGCCTTCGTACACCGGGTCGTTGGCCTTGACGAACATGCGGCCTCGGTCGTCGAGCTTGCCCAGGGCGTAGGTGAAGATCTCACCATCGTCCATGGAGATCAGCACACCATTCTTGCGCCCGCCGATATCGCCCTTGTGCGCCTCGTAGCCGTCGAAGATGTTGGAGATCAGGCCCGAGCCGCGGGTCAGGTTCAGGAATTCGTTGGAGAAACCGATCAGGCCACGCGCCGGGATGCGGTAGTCCAGGCGCACACGGCCACGGCCATCGGGCTCCATGTTCACCAGTTCGCCCTTGCGCTCGCCCA
>JBIKUT010000218.1:0-4313 GCA_044347465.1 Ramlibacter sp. | reverse complement strand
CTTATTTAATTAATTTTTGATTTTTTATTTCTTATATGTCGAGTCGAGACATAAAATTTCAATATGACTGAAGAAATTGCCCCTTCATTTCTCGATCCCACCGACCTGCAGCTGCTGGACCTGCTGCAGCAAGACGCCTCTTTGAGCAATCTGGCGCTGGCGCAGCGTCTGCATGTGTCACCCCCCACCTGCCTGCGGCGGGTCAAGCGGCTGCAGGCGGCGGGCCTGATCGAGCGGCAGGTGGCGATTCTGAGCGCCGACCGCCTCGCGCCGGTGCTGGGGCATGGGCTGGAGGCCATCGTGGAAGTGACGCTGGAGCGCCAGGGCGCCGAGCACCTCGCGGACTTCGAGGCCCGGGTCATCGCCGACGACGCGGTGCAACAGTGCTACCGCGTGTCACCCGGGCCGGATTTCATCCTGCATGTGCGAGCCGCCGACATGCCGGCCTACCTGGCTTTGCAGCAACGCCTGTTCACCGGTGATGCGAATGTGCGCAACGTGAAGGCTTTTTTCAGCGTCAAGCGCGCGAAGTTCGCGCCGCGCCTGCCGCTGAGGGTGGCGCCCAACGCGCTTTAACGAGAGCCCTTGACGGGCCGCTTCCAGTTCGGAATGGACACCTGCTTGCCGCGCGCCACCGACAGCGCGCCGGGCGGCGTGTCCTTGGTGATGGTGGAGCCACCGCCCACCGTGCCGCCCGCGCCCAAGGTGACCGGGGCGACCAGCACGCAGTTACTGCCCACATGCACGTCGGCCTCGATCACGGTGCGGTGCTTGTTGGCGCCGTCGTAGTTGGCGGTGATGGAGCCCGCGCCGTAGTTCACGCGCTCGCCCACCGTGGCATCGCCCAGGTAGGCCAGGTGGTTGGCCTTGGCGCCCGCGGCCAGCGTGCTGTTCTTGACCTCGACAAAGTTGCCGATATGCACGTCGGCTCCCAGCACCGCGCCGGGGCGCAGGCGGGCGTAGGGACCGACCCTGGCGCCCTCGCCCACGGTGACGCCGGCAGACTCGCCATCGATGTGGGTGAACGGATGGATCACCGCGCCCGCCGCAATGTGGGCGTTGGCAATCACGCAGTTCGCGCCGATGCGCACGCCCTCGCCCAGCGTCACCTCGCCCTCGAACACGCAGTTGACGTCGATCTCGACATCCGCGCCGCAGGACAGCGTGCCACGCACATCCAAGCGCGCCGGATCGGCCAGGCGCACGCCCTGCTCCATCAGCGCGCGCGCGCGCCGCAGCTGGTAGGCGCGCTCGAGTTGCGCCAGCTGCACGGGGCTATTGACGCCATCGACCTGCAACGGATCCACCGTGCGCAAAGCGGTGACGGCGACGCCGTCTTGCACCGCGAACTTGACCACGTCGGTCAGGTAGTACTCGCCCTGAACGTTGTCGTTCGAGAGGCGTGCGAGCCAATCGCGCAGCAGGCGATTGGGTGCTGCCATGAAGCCCGAATAAATCTCGGTGATGCGGCGCTGGGCGTCGGTGGCGTCCTTGTGTTCGACGATGGCGCGCACCGCCTCGCCCTCGCGCACGATGCGGCCATAGCCGGTAGGGTCAGCCATGTCCACGGTCAGCAGCGCCAGTCGCTCGCCCGCGCAAGCCTGCAACAGGGCTTGCAGGGTGGCCGTCTCGATCAGGGGCACATCGCCATTGAGCACCAGGCAGATACCGTCCTCGGGCAGCAGGGGCAGGGCCTGCTGCACGGCGTGGCCGGTGCCCAGTTGCGGTGACTGCAGCACGGTGTCGCAGGTGGCCAGGCCCGCGCCCTGCGCGAAGCGGCGAGCGGCGGCATCGACCTGCTCGGCGCCGTGGCCGGTGACCACGATCAGGCGGCGGGGCTGCAACCCTGCGGCCGACTCGATCACATGGGCTAGCAAAGCGCGTCCGCCCAAACGGTGCAACACTTTGGGTAGGCCGCTTTTCATGCGCGTGCCCTTGCCGGCCGCCATGATCACTCCATCGACTGACGCCATCGTGTTTCCTTTGTTGTCCATGACTACTCTCGCATCGAAGCTCCTGCGGATTATCGGGGCCCTGGCCCTGGCCGCAGCTCTGGGGGGGTGCAGCGCGATCAAGCTGGGGTACAACAACCTGCCCGAGCTGGCGTGGTGGTGGCTCGACGGCTACCTGGACTTCAACGAGGCTCAGCGCGCGCCGGTGCGCGAGGAACTGACCCGCCTGCACCAGTGGCACCGGGCCAACGAGCTGCCACGCTACGCCGAGCTCCTGGCCCGCGTGGAGCAGATGGCCGCTGGCGATATCACGCCGGAACAGGTCTGCAAGCTGGCCGAGGAAGGCCGCATCCGCTTTCTGGCGCTGGCCGTGCAGTCCGAAGCGCCCATCGCAACGATCGCGCCCCTGTTCACCCCCGAGCAACTGCGGCACCTGGGGCAACGCTATGAACGAAACAGCCGAGATTTTCGCAAGGACTGGGTGGATGTGAGTCCCAGCGAGCGACGCGAGCGGCAGTTCAAGCGGTTCCTGGATCGCATGGAAGATGTCTATGGCCGCCTGGACGACGCGCAGCGCACGGTGCTGCGCCAGCGGGTGCAGGCCTCGCGCTTTGATCCGGCGCAGACACTGTCCGAGATGCAACGACGCCACGCCGATACGCTGCAAACCCTGCGCGAACTGCGCGAAGCGAACCTGCCCCCGGCAGAGGCCCGCCTGAAGGTGAAGGCACTGATCGACCGCGGTCAGATGCCGCCCGACGCCGGTGCGCGCCGCGATCGGGAGCAGGTGGTCGAGGACAACTGCGCGCTGGTGGCGGCCGTGCACAACGTGACCACAAGCGCTCAGCGCCAAAGCGCGGTGCGGCGCCTGCGCGCCTACCAGCGCGATCTCGCCGATCTGAGCGCCGCACGCTAAGCCACCCCGGCGACCCGTCTCGGGTCAGGCCCGCCCGTGGGTCTCGCGCTCGGTGGATTCAAGATCGCCCGCCTCACGCTCGCGGCTTGGCTGGGGCGCTTCGACCTGATTGCGCAGGTCCCCTTTTTGCCGCCCCTCACCCGGCACATCGGAACCGGGGGGCGGGCAGGGCGACGGGTGAGGCACAGCGGGCCGCTGCAGGATGCGCGGCACGGATCGTAGGGCGGCCATAGGCTGTTTCGACTTCCGGGAGAGGAAAGCCGCACAGACTAAGGGGGTGGGTCGACCCCACCCTGTGGTCGGGCGCGCCGGCCGGGTGTGGGATCAGGCCTGCAAGGACGCCCACATCTCCTGATCGCGCTCGGCGGTCCAGATGCGGGGGCTCTTGATACCGCGGGCCTCGTCGTAGGCGCGGCTCACATCAAAGGGCAGGCAGTGCTCGTAGATGAACACATGGCCGAAGACCGGGTCCATGGCCTTGCGGGTGTGGGCCATGGCGGCCTTCAGGTCCATATGGGCGGCGGCGGCTTCGCGCCCACAGCGATACAGGGTTTCAACCCAGCGCTGGGTGTAGTCCAGCGCCTTGTTCACATTGGCGTTGCCCTTCATGGCTTCGCCGCGACCGGGCACGATGGCTTCGGCCTTCAGGGCGCGCAGGGCTTCGAGCGTGGCGGGCCATTCCTCGAGCTGGGCGTCGCCGGTGTAGACGCCAGCCTCGTATTCGACCAGGTCACCCGAGAAAAGCACCTTTTCGGCTTCGACCCAGGCGATGGTGTCACCGCGCGTGTGGCCCGGGCCGGGATGCCAGATTTGCACTTTCACGCCACCGAGATCGATCGTGAGCTTGCCCGGTGCCTCGCCCTTTGCAGGATTGCCACCGCCCACCACCAGGGTCGGCCAGGTCAGACCCGGCACGCTCTCGGCATTGCGAAACAGTCGGGGGAAGCGCTCCATCTCGGACTTCATGTCCTCTTTGCCCCGCTCGATGATCAATTCCAGGGTGCCCTGGCTGGCGATGACCTCGGTCGCACCCTCGGCGGCGAAGGCGCTGGCACCCAGCACGCGCACCGCGTGGTAGTGGGTCAGGAGCACGTACTTGATCGGCTTGTCGCTCACCGTGCGAATACGGGCGATCAGGTCGCGCGCCATCGCGGGCGTGGCGGTGGCGTCGCTCACCATGATGAACTTGTCGCCGATGATCACGCCCGAATTGGGGTCGCCTTCAGCGGTGTAGGCCCAGCAATGGGGGCTCAGTTGTTCGAAGGTGATCTTCTTGTCGGACAGGTCGGCCTGGCTGGCAAAGGCTTTGGACATCGTGGGGTACTCCTCTAGGCGAACGATCTTAACCAGGCAAAGCGCGCGCCCTCAGCGCACGGGCCAGACCACCCCGTTGTCATTGAGGATGGCATCCAGCGGCACGTCATGCGGCTGGGGCTCGAAATCGG
>JBIKUT010000217.1:0-4331 GCA_044347465.1 Ramlibacter sp. | reverse complement strand
GGCCTGCACCGACGCAGCGCGCACATAAGGGCGCTTGTCGGCGCCGAGGAACACGTCCTTGAACTGCACCATGCCCGAGTTGGTGAACATCAGCGTCGGGTCGTTGCCCGGCACCAGCGGGCTGGACTCGACCACCGTGTGCCCCTTGGCGGCGAAGAAGTCCAGGAAGGTCTTGCGGATGTCGGCGACGGAGATGGCGGGCGTAGGTTTGGAGGCGCTCATGGTGTGCAGGTGTGGGGGCGGCGGCTGCAGGCCCGAAACGGGCTGCGGCCGACTCGAAAAACAGGCCGCCACGGAGGGCGGCGGGGCTGCTTCGGCCAAGCCCAGAATTATAGGTTTACCCCCCCTGCGGCCGCCCCAGCCAGGCAAGGGCGACCCCACACGGGCAAAATCACGCCCAAACACCTTCAAGGAGACACCCCATGGACATGAAAACCTCCCCCCTTTCCCTCCTGAACGACCCCAGCCTGCTCAAGACCGACGCCCTGATCAACGGCCAGTGGGTGAAAGGCGCCTCGCGCTTTGACGTGCATGACCCCGCCACCGGCGCCAAGCTGGCCGACGTGGCCAATCTGGGCGCGGCCGAAGCCGAGGCCGCCATCGCCGCCGCCGATGCCGCCTGGCCCGCCTGGCGGACCAAGACCGGCAAGGAACGCAGCGCCCTCCTGCGCAAATGGTTCGACCTGCTCATGGCCAACCAGGACGACCTGGGGCGCCTCATGACGGCCGAACAGGGCAAGCCCCTGGCCGAGGCCAAGGGCGAGGTGGCCTATGGCGCGAGCTTCGTCGAGTGGTATGCCGAGGAAGCCAAGCGCGTGAACGGCGAGACCCTGCCGCAGTTCGACAACAACCGGCGCCTGTTGGTGCTGCGCCAACCGATTGGCGTGTGCGCCGCCATCACGCCCTGGAACTTCCCGCTGGCCATGATCACCCGCAAAGTAGCCCCCGCGCTGGCTGCTGGCTGCCCGGTGGTGATCAAGCCCGCCGAACTCACGCCGCTCACCGCACTGGCCGCGGCCGAACTGGCGCTACGCGCCGGCATCCCGGCGGGTGTGCTCAACGTGCTCACCGCCGACAGCGCCAACAGCATCGCCGCAGGCAAGGTGTTTTGCGCCAGCGACACGGTGCGCCATATCAGCTTCACCGGCAGCACCGAGGTGGGACGCATCCTGATGGCGCAAAGTGCGCCGTCGGTGAAGAAGCTCTCGCTCGAACTGGGTGGCAACGCGCCCTTCATCGTATTTGACGACGCCGACATCGACTCGGCGGTCGAGGGCGCGATGGCCAGCAAATACCGCAATGCCGGCCAGACCTGCGTGTGCGCCAACCGCATCTACGTGCAGGAAGGCGCGTATGACCGCTTCGTCGAGAAGTTCACGGCCAAGGTCCAGGCCCTGAAGGTCGGTAACGGCTTTGAAGACGGCGTGGTGCAGGGCCCGCTGATCGAGGATGCTGCGGTTGAAAAAGTCGAGCGCCATGTCGCCGACGCGGTGAGCAAGGGCGGCAAAGTGACGGTGGGCGGCAAGAAGCTGAAGGGTCAGTTCTTCGAGCCCACGGTGATCGCCGGCGCCACCGCCGACATGCTGTGCGCGCGCGAGGAGACCTTCGGCCCGCTGGCCCCGATCTTCAAGTTCAAGACCGAGCAAGAGGCGATCGAGGCTGCGAACAACACCGAGTTCGGACTGGCCAGCTACTTCTACACACGTGACGTGGGCCGAATCTTCCGCGTGGCCGAGGCGCTGGAGTACGGCATGGTGGGCATCAACGCCGGCATCATTGCCACCGAGCACGTGCCCTTTGGCGGGGTCAAGCAGTCGGGCCTGGGCCGCGAAGGCTCGGCCCACGGCATGGACGAATACCTCGAGATGAAGTACCTGTGCCTGGGTGACATCCTGAAATAAGCGTCCCGAGCGCCGTCCTACAGCGGCCGCGCATCTGCGCCGACGGGGCGCACGCACCGACCACGGGAAAGTGGGGGACTTCAATCCCCGACAGGAGCTTTCCCATGGACGACACCGTATCCGAATGGAGCGACGCGCTCATGTCCTCGCTGACCACGGCGATGGGCATGCTTTTTTCGGCCGTCCCCAAGATCCTGGGCTTCGTGGTGATCCTTCTGGTCGGCTGGCTCATCGCCGCGCTGGTGGAAAAAGGCGTGGCTGCCCTGCTACGCACCATCCGCTTCAACGACTTGGCCGAACGCTCGGGCCTGGCCGAGTTCGTGCGCAAGATGGGCGCTGACACCGATTCGTCGGGAATGATCGGCGCGGTCGCTAAGTGGTTCATCCGCCTGATCGCGCTGGTGGTGGCCTTCGACGCGCTGGGCCTGCCGGCGGTGTCCGACGTGCTGCGCCAGCTGCTGCTGTGGCTGCCCAATGTGGTCGTGGCCTTGGTGGTGCTGGTGGTCGGTGGGCTGGCAGCGCGCGCCCTGCGAAACCTGGTGCGCGGCGCAGCGGCCGAAGGCGGGCTGGGCAATCCGAGGTTCCTGGCCCAGGTGGCGCATACGCTGGTGTGGGCCTTCGCCATCGTGGTGGCCGTCAACCAGATCGGGATTGCCACCGATCTGGTCAACACCCTGTTCATGGCGGTGGTGGGCGCAGTGGCCTTGGCCCTGGCGCTAGCCTTCGGTCTGGGCGGGCGCGACACAGCCTCGCGCATCGTGCATCGCTGGTACAGCCAGGGTCAGGCTTCTAGATCTAACACCGAGGCGGCGGCGGGCCGGGTTCACAGCGGGATGGCGGCCAGTGGCACGCCTGCCGCTGCCGCCGGCGGGAGCAGCGCCCCATTGGGTGGGCACGCGGGCGCGGGCGGAGGATTCCAGCCGTCGCCCGCGAGTCCCGAGCGATTGGAGTGAGCGTCACGCCCTGCTGCGATTAAGATAGCGCCCGCAGTCTTTGCGACGCGGGCGTCGTTCAGTGGTAGGACTTTTGCTTCCCAAGCAAATAACAAGGGTTCGATTCCCTTCGCCCGCTCCAATTCTTCGCCACGCTCACTTGTCCGAGAACGTGATGCGAATCTCGGTCAGCTTCCAGCTTGCGAAGCCCGAGCGCTCGAAGACAAATCCCACATCGTTCGCGGGCCCAGGCAAAGCCCCCTTTTGAGGAATCGCGATCACGCGGTCGACGCCCTCGCGATCGACGCGCCATTGCGGCTTGGCATTCGCCGCGGGTTCGGATGCTGCGGGCGCCGGCGCAGGCGCTGGCTTGTCGGTCTGAACCTGACCGTCCTTCATCATCTGCATGACCATCTCGGGCCGCACGAGGGCGTCCACAAGCGGGTTGACCAAGGCCATGCCGATCATGCTGCCCAGCGCACTGAAGGGATTGGCCGACGGATCCCCCATTTTCTGGGTCATTTGGGCCGAGAACTGCCCTTTGAGACTCTCGCGCACGCGCGGGTAATCGATGGTTTGATTCAGTGCGGCGGCGTCCTTGGCCTTGACCGCCATGGCGACGTTGTACAGGGTCAGGTAGGGCGAGAAGTACCAGTAGGCGGCAACGCCCGCACAGGCCGTCATCAGAGCGAAAACGCCGATGGAAAGGAGCTTTTTCATTCTTTTGAATTCCTTAAAAACGGCATGCGAGTCTCGAGGGTGTGCATTTTGCCGTCACGGAAACGACACACTATTCAATTATTATTGAATCATAAAATAGGAAGGTGTCTTCCAGGCTCTGGCCTGACGCCGATCCGATCCCCCCGACAACCGCGAGAGGACACGCATGACATCCACGCACACCCGCCTGAACGTCCTGTTTCTGTGCACCCACAACTCTGCCCGCAGCATCCTTGCAGAGGCGCTGCTCAATCACCTGAGTGCAGGCCGCTTCAAGGCCTACTCCGCAGGTAGTCGGCCGCGAGAGAACGAGAAGCCCAGCCCACTCGCGCTTGACACGCTGCGCAAGGCGGATGTCTCCACCGAGGGGCTTTACAGCAAAAGCTGGGACGTCTTCGGCCAGCCTGACGCCCTTCACATGGACCTGGTGATCACCGTCTGCGACAACGCCGCCGGCGAGGTCTGCCCCTATTGGCCCGGCCAGCCCGCCACCGCGCACTGGGGCTACGCCGACCCGTCCGCTGTCGAAGGCGGCGAGGACAAACAGCGCGAGGCCTATCGCCAGACCCTGCACCTGATGCGCAAGCGCCTGGAGATCTTCGTGAACTTGCCCGCCGAGCGTCTGGCCCGCCTGGCGATTCAGCAAACCGCCCGCGACCTGGCCCAGGACCGCGTATGAACGCAGACGCCCAGTCGGAACTGGCGTCGCCCGCCCCGATGAGTGTTTTCGAGCGCGGGCTCACCCTCTGGGTCTTTCTGTGCATCGTCGCCGGCATCG
>JBIKUT010000037.1:0-11071 GCA_044347465.1 Ramlibacter sp. | reverse complement strand
CCGTCGCACCAGTACACCGAGTCCGGCTTGCACAGGGCCACCATGTCGGCGACCCAGGCAATCAGTTTGGCGTTCTTGACCCAGGCGGGGGCGGCAAGGCCCAGGCCCTGCATCGCGGGAGAGTTCATGTCCAAAGCTCCTGAAGTTGAATCCTGATTTCCACAAGGCGCCGGGCCGCGCCCTCTGGAAAGCAGGCTGTCCCCCGCCGGGCACAGCCGTCTGGGGTGCCCGATTCTAGAGATGACACTTCCATGACGCGTCGGGCGACCCCGCTATTTCATGCAAAACTTGCATGGCTTTATGCGCGCGGCAGAAAATGAATTCCAAAGCATTCATGCCTGGGGTGCGGCCAAAAGAAAAGCCCGCCGAAGCGGGCTATCTGGGGGGCGCCCCACGTGGGCGCGGCGGCCAGGTTCAGGCCATGAAGACGGCGATGAACGCCAGCAGGAAGATCAGGACGCCGCCCACCACGGGCAACACGATCGGCATCATGGGGACGATGCGCTCGATGGGATCTTGCGATTCGGTGGCGGCTTGGTGCGAGGTGTCGTGGCTGGACATGGCGGGGTTCCTTGAGGCAATCGGGTGCGCCGGGGCGCGATCACCGCATTTTAACGGGCCAGGTCGTCCGTCAGCGGCGGCCAGTCCAGAAGTTCGGCCAGGCGACGCACCACCCACTGCGCTTCGTTCGGCGGCACGGGGGAGCCTTCTTGCGCCAGCGCCTGCAGCATTTTTTCCAGCACGTCCTGCTCGGTGATGCCCAATCGGAACTGCGTCAGGCGCGCCTGCTCGGTCAGCGCCTGCGCGAGGTCTTCGCACAGCTCGTAGCGCGCGCGCACATGGGCAATGGGCTCGGTCAGGCGATGGCCGCCGCGCGCGGCGTACAAGGCCACAAAAGAGTCGGGCACCTGGATCTGGTTGGCGTCGTCCATCCGAGGCTTTCGCTCAAAGCTCGCCGGCGGCCTGGGCCGCGGCGCGCAGTTTGTCTTTCTTGCTGGGGCGCTTGCCCTTGATGCCCCCCGTGCCGGGGCTGGCGCCGGGCGCGGGGATTTGTTCGGTCGGCTCGAAGCCAGGCACCTGCTCGCGTGGGATCGTCAGGCCCTGGCGCTTTTCGATCAAACGCCAATGCGCTTCGGTGTCGGCGCTCACGAAGCTCACGGCCAGACCGCTGGCGCCCGCGCGCCCGGTGCGGCCGATGCGGTGCACATGGTCGACGGCCGATCGAGGCAGGTCGAAGTTGACCACCACCGGCAGGTCAGGGATGTCGATGCCGCGCGAGGCCAAGTCGGTGGTGACCACCACGTCCCAGCGCTCGTCCTTAAATTGCTGTAGCACCTCGCTGCGTTGGCCCTGGCTCATGTCGCCGTGCAGCGGCGTGGCGAAGATGCCGGCCTTGTGCAGCTTCCAGGCGACATGGTCGGCGGCATAGCGCGTGGCGACGAAGACCAGGGCGCGTGACCAGGGGCCTTCCTGAATCAGGTGTTTGAGCAGCATGGCGCGCCGCGCTGGGTCGACTTCAATCACGCGCTGCACGATGCCGGGGCTGGGCGCGCCAGCGGATTCGCCTTCGCCTGAGGTGCCGGATCCGTCGTGCTCGGACAGGGCCGGTACGCTGACCGTGATCTGCTCGGGCGCGCGCAGCAAGGGGTCGGCCAGCGCGCGCACCGCCGGGGGGCAGGTGGCTGAGAAAAACAGGGTCTGCCGCTGACGGGGCAGGGCCGCCAGCACGGCGGCGAGTTCGTCGGCGAAGCCCAGATCGAGCAGGCGATCGGCCTCGTCAATCACCAGCGTGGCTACGTGCGACAGACGCAGTGCATTGCGTTGCATCAGATCGAGCAGTCGCCCCGGTGTGGCCACCACCACGTCGGCGCCGCCGCGCAGTCCCATCATCTGCGGGTTGACCGACACCCCACCAAACAGGATGGCCACGCGCAGGGGTTCAGGGGCATCGCGCCCCAGATTGCGAAACACTTCGCCCACCTGAGCGGCCAGTTCGCGCGTGGGCACCAGCACCAGAGCGCGCACCCGGCGCGGCGCCTGCGCGGGTTCGGCCCGCAGCCGTTGCAGCAGGGGCAGCACGAAGGCGGCGGTCTTGCCCGAGCCGGTCGGGGCCAGCGCGAAAACATCGGCGCCCCGCAGCACCGCGGGAATGGCCTGGGCCTGCACCTCGGTGGGCTGCGACAGGCCCAGCGCGTGCGCGGCGCTTTCGAGATCTGCCGTGAGGCCGAGCGCGCTGAAGGTCATGGGCGCAAACACCGACCTCAGGGCGCGCGGTGCAGGCGCGGCGCCGAGAGCAGGGCGTAGTTGTCTTCGATCGCGGCGTCCACCAGGGGCCAGCGACCCACCAGGCCGGCTGCGGCCATCGTCTTGCGCAGGGCCGCGAGGTCCTTGGGGTCGGGGGCGACCTTGATTTGTGCGAGGGCCGCTGAGGCGTTACCGCCTTGAAGCAGTGCCATCACCCGCTGGGCCCAATCGTTCTTGCGCATGCCCGCATTGTCCGCCATGCCCGATGTGAAATGATCGGCGCATGTCCGCCACCGCTTTCAACACCCTGCCCCTGTCGCCCGCCACGCTGGAGAACCTGCAGCGCCTGGGCTATCAGCAGATGACCGCGATCCAGGCCGCCAGCCTGCCCCCCGCGCTTTTGGGCAAGGACCTGATCGCGCAAGCCAAGACCGGCAGCGGCAAGACAGCGGCGTTTGCGCTGGCGCTGCTGGCCAATCTGAACCCGAGGCGTTTTGCGGTGCAGGCGCTGGTGCTGTGCCCCACGCGCGAGCTGGCCGATCAGGTGACGCTGGAGGTGCGGCGCCTCGCGCGCGCCGAGGACAACATCAAGGTGGTGACGCTGTGCGGCGGCGTGCCCCTGCGCGGGCAACTGGCGACGCTGGAGCACGGCGCGCACATCGTGGTGGGCACACCGGGCCGCGTGATGGACCATCTGGCCCGCGCGAGCTTGCAGCTGGACGCCCTGAACACCTTGGTGCTCGATGAAGCCGATCGCATGTTGGACATGGGCTTTTTCGACGACATCGTCACCGTGGCCAAGCAGTGCCCGAGCGCGCGCCAGACCTTGCTGTTCTCGGCCACTTATCCCGAGGGCATTGCCAAGCTGGCGGGCCAGTTCATGCGCGAGCCGGTGACGGTCAAGGTGGACGCGCAGCATGCGGGCGGTCAGATCGAGCAGCGTTGGTACGAGGTCAAGCCTGGCGAGCGCCTGGCCGCGGTGGCGCGCTTGCTGGAGCATTTCCGGCCCGCCAGTGCGCTGGCGTTTTGCAACACCAAGGTGCGTTGCCGCGAGGTGGTGGCGGCCTTGCAGGCGCAGGGCTTTCATGCCTTGGCGCTGTATGGCGAGCTCGAGCAGCGTGAGCGCGATCAGGTGTTGGTGCGCTTTGCCAATCGCAGTTGCTCGGTGCTGGTGGCCACCGACGTGGCGGCGCGCGGGCTGGACATCGCCAGCCTGGCTGCCGTGATCAACGTCGATGTGACGCCCGACCCCGAGGTGCATGTGCACCGCATCGGCCGCACCGGACGCGCCGGCGAAAGCGGGCTGGCGCTGTGTCTGGCGAGCCTGGATGAAATGGGCGCGGTGGGGCGCATCGATCAAATGCAAGGGCGCGAGAGCGTGTGGCACCCGCTGTCCGAACTCACGCCGGCCGCGGGCGGGCCCTTGGTGCCGCCGATGGCGACGCTGCATCTGCAGGCGGGTCGCAAGGAGAAGATCCGCCCGGGCGACGTGCTGGGCGCGCTGACCGCCGATCTGGGCTACACCCGCGAGCAGGTGGGCAAGATCGATGTGAACGAGTTCTCCACCTATGTGGCGGTGGACCGCGCGATCGCATCGCAGGCGGCCAGTCGGCTCAACGCCGCGCGCATCAAGGGGCGCAGCGTCAAGGTGAGGTTGCTGGACGAGGCGTGAGGCGCCTTCAGTCCTTGTAAAACGCTTCGACCTTGCCCTTGAGTTTGATCAGCAGGGGCTGGCCCTTGCGGTCTAGGGTCTTGCCCGCGGGCAGCTTGATCCAGCCCTCGCTGATGCAGTACTCCTCGACGCCTTTTTGCTCCTTGCCATTGAGGCGGATGCCGATGTCGTGCTCGAAGGCCGCGGCCAGGTGATGCGGGCTGGCCGGGTCGGCGCACAGACGATCGGGCAGGGCGGGGCGCTCGGGGGCGGGGGTCGGGGCGGTCGATTCAGTCATGCCTGTATTGTGCCGACCACCCGCAGCACCTCCATCCCATAGGCCTGAAGCTTCTTGGCGCCGATGCCGCTGACGCTTTGCAGGTCGTCCAGGCTGTACGGGTTCAGCGCCGCGATGGCGGCCAGGGTGGCGTCGTGAAAGATCACATAGGCTGGCAGATTGTGTTCGCGCGCCACCTCGGCGCGCCAGGCCTTGAGGGCCGCAAAACGCGCCTGACCCGACTCGGTCAGACCCGCTGCCACAGCCGCCGCTGCAGGCTTGGCCGAGGGCGTGCGCCGACTGCGTGATGACGACGGCGCCGCGATGGCCTCGCGCAGCATCACCGTCTGCTCGCCTCGCAGCACCGCGCGTGAGCCTTCGGTCAAGCGCAAGGTGTTGAAGGCCTGCGCATCGACCTCGACGGCACCCACCGCAATCAGCTGGCGCAGCACGCCGCGCAACTGCGCTTCGCTAAAAGCCGCGCCGATGCCGAAGGTGCTGACCTGGTCGTGGCCGAACTGCTTGACCTTCTCGGTGGCCTTGCCCCGCACGATGTCCATGATGTGGCCCGTGCCGAAGCTGATGCCGCTGGCTTGTTGCACGCGGTAGATGGTGGACAGCAACTTGCGCGCGGCGTCGGTGCCGTCCCAGACCTCGGGCGGGTTCAGGCAGTTGTCGCAATTACCGCAAGCTGCGCTGGCTTCCCCAAAGTACGCGAGCAGCCGCACGCGCCGGCAATCCGTGGCTTCGGCCAGCCCGAGCAGCGCGTCGAGCTTGCCGCGCATCACCTGCTTGAAGTCGTCGCCGGCGGGGCTCTCGTCGATCATGCGGCGCTGGTTCACCACGTCTTGCAGGCCATAGGCCATCCAGGCGGCGGCAGGCAGTCCGTCGCGGCCGGCGCGGCCGGTCTCCTGGTAGTAGCCCTCGATGTTTTTGGGCATGTCCAGGTGGGCGACGAAGCGCACGTCGGGCTTGTCGATGCCCATGCCGAAGGCGATGGTCGCCACCATCACGATGCCTTCTTCGCGCAAAAAACGGTCCTGGTGACGCTGACGCACAGCGGCCTCGAGGCCGGCGTGATAGGGCAGGGCCGTGACCCCTTCGTCGCACAGCGTCTGGGCAATCTCTTCGACGCGCTTGCGCGATTGGCAATAGACGATGCCCGCTTCACCCGTGTGCTCCGCCTCGATGAAACGCAGCAGCTGACGCGTGGCATCTTGCTTTTCAACGATGGTGTAGGCGATGTTCGGTCGGTCGAAGCTGCTGACAAATTGGCCGGCTTCTTCCAGTTGCAAACGCTCGACGATGTCTTGGCGCGTGAGCGCGTCGGCGGTGGCGGTCAGGGCCAGGCGCGGCACGCCGGCATAGCGTTCGTGCAGCACCGTGAGCGCGCGGTATTCGGGGCGAAAGTCGTGGCCCCACTGGCTCACGCAATGCGCTTCGTCGATCGCGAACAGCGCCAGCATGCCGCGTTCGTGCAAAGAATCGAGCTGGGCCAAAAAGCGCGGCGTGGTGACGCGCTCGGGTGCGGCATACAGCAGGGTGATCTCGCCGCGCAGCAGGCGCTTTTCGACGGCGTTGGCCTCTTCGCCGCTGAGGGTGGAATTGAGAAAGGCCGCTTCGACGCCCGCCTCGTGCAGGGCGCCGACCTGGTCATGCATCAGCGCGATCAGGGGCGAGACCACGATGCTGATGCCCAGGCCGCCCCGATGCCGCACGATGGCGGGTACCTGGTAGCACAGCGACTTGCCGCCGCCCGTGGGCATCAGCACCAGGGCGTCGCCGCCGGCGCAGACGTGGTCGATGATGGCGGCCTGGGGGCCGCGAAACTGCTCGTAGCCGAAGACCTCGCGCAGCACCTGCAGGGGCGCAGGCGCGGCGGTGGAGGCAAGGGCGCGGGGGGAGAGGGCGTCGGTGGCGAGCAAGATGTCGGTGATTGTCGTCGCAGATCACGCGCATGCGGCGGGTCTTCCTACAATCGGGGGATCATGACCGCTACGCCCGCCTACACCCGCGCTCAGGCCCTGCCGCGCATTCTTGCGCAACGCATTGCCCTCATCGATGGCGCCATGGGCACCATGATCCAGCGCTTTCGCCTGACCGAAGAACAAGTCCGAGGCGAGCGCTTCAAGGACCACACCAAGGACCTGAAGAACAACGGCGAAGTGCTGTGCCTGACCCGTCCGGACGTGATCCGCGACATCCACGAGGGTTTCCTGGCTGCCGGCGCCGACATCATCGAGACCAACACCTTCGGCTCGACCACCATCGCCCAGGACGACTACGAACTGGGCCACCTCGCCCGCGAGTTGAACCTGGCCGCTGCCCGGGTGGCGCGCGAGGCGGCCGACAAGTTCTCAACGCCCGAACACCCGCGCTTCGTGGCCGGCGCCCTAGGCCCCACGCCGCGCACGGCCAGCATCAGCCCCGACGTGAACGATCCGGGCGCGCGCAATGTCGACTTCGAGCAATTACGCGCCGCTTATTACGAACAGACGCAGGCCCTGGTCGAGGGCGGGGTCGACCTGTTGCTGCTGGAGACCATCTTCGACACGCTCAATGCCAAGGCGGCGCTTTTTGCGATCGATGAATACTTTGAAAATTCAGGCGAGCGCCTGCCGCTGATCATCAGCGGCACCGTCACCGACGCCTCGGGCCGCATCCTCAGCGGCCAGACCGTCACCGCCTTCTGGCACAGCGTACGCCACGCCCAGCCCCTGGCGGTGGGGCTCAATTGCGCGCTGGGTGCGGCGCTGATGCGGCCCTATATCCAGGAGCTGGCCAAGGTGGCGGGCGATACCTACATCAGCTGCTACCCCAACGCCGGCCTGCCCAATCCCATGAGCGAGACCGGCTTTGACGAGACGCCCGAGGTGACGGCGCGCCTCTTGCGAGAGTTCGCGGCCGAGGGGCTGATCAACATCGTGGGCGGCTGCTGTGGCACCACGCCCGAGCACATCGCCGCGATCGGCGATGCGGTGCGGCCGCTGGCGGCGCGCAGCGTACGCAAGGATTTCTTCTACAAGGACGCGGCCTGAGATCAGGTGGTGGGTGACGGAGGGGGTGCCGGCCGCAGGGTGGCGCGCTCCACCCAGCGGCAAGGCACGGGTTCCTGCGGGGGCAGGCGTGTGTCGGGGGGCTGCCCGATGCGGGCCAGCAGCATGTCCACGGTGCGTTCGACCATGGCCTCGACGTCCTGCGCCATGGTGCTCAGTCGATAAGCGCCCCAGGCGGCCTGGGGCACGTCGTCAAAGCCCACCACGCTCACGTCCTGCGGCACGCGCAGGCCCAGCTCTTCGCGCAGCACGTCCAGCACGGCGAAGGCCATGTGGTCGTTGGCGACAAACAATGCGTCGGGCCTGCTGGCCGTGGCTCGGCCCTTGAACAACCGGCGTGTGGCCGCGGCCGCCGCCTCGAAGTCGTAGTGGCCCACCTCGCGCGCGAACAGCGGCTGGCCGGCGGCCTGCAGCGCCTCGAGCAGGCCCTGCTCGCGCTCACGGCTGGTGGAGGCGTCCTCCAGGCCGGCCAGGAAGGCGATGCGTTGGTGCCCACGCGCTAGCAGCAGGCGACCGATCTCTCGCCCGCCCGCCACGTTGTCGGAGATGACGGCGCTGACGGTGTCGTGCCCGCGCGGGCCCAGGGCGCTGCGGCGGTTGATCTGCACCACCGGCACGCCGATGTCGCGGCAGCGCGTGGTCATCGCGCTGGACAGCGTGGCCGAGGCCAGCACGATCCCGTCGACCTGGTACTGCAGGATCTCGTCCATCACCGAGTCCGCGCCATCGGCCTCGGCGATGAACATCAGCACGTGGTAGCCGCGCCGCTGCAATTGCTGCGACAGGCGCTCGATCACCTGCGGGTAGAACTGGTTCTCCAGGTAGCGCATCACCAGGGCCACGATGAAGCTGCGCCGGGTGGACAGGCTGCGGGCGATCGCGTTGGGCCGGTAGCCCAGGGTTCGTGCTGCCGCCAGCACCTTCTCGCGGGTGGCCGGGGCCACGCTGGCGCCCTCGGTGAAGGCGCGGCTCACGGCTGATTGAGACACCTGGGCCAGGTGCGCCACATCCTGGGCGGTGGGCCCGGACTTCATGCGGCGGTCCAGCCCCCGTCGAGCATGAGGGCGCTGCCAGTCACCAGGCTGGACGCGTCGCTGGCCAGGAAGACCACCGCACCGCCGATCTCCTCCAGCTGCCCGAGCCGCCCCAGCGCGGAACGCTCGAGCGTCCATTCGCGAAACGCGGTGTCGGCGAACATCGGGCGCGTCATCTCGGTTTCCAGGAAGGTCGGGCACAGCGTGTTGACGCGGATGTTCTGGCGTCCCAGCTCCCAGGCCAGGGCCTTGGTGAAGCCCTCCAGCGCGTGCTTGCTGGCGCAATACAGCGTGCGGCGCGGCCCGCCCACGTGCCCCATCTGCGAGGACACGTTGATGACGGAGCCGGGCAGGCCGGCGGCGGTCAGCTCGCGGGTGACGACGCGGCTGACGTAGAAGGCGGCCTTGACATTGAGGTCGAGGATCGCGTCGATGTCTTCGTCGGGTGTTTGCGCCAGTGGCTTGGGACGGTTCGTGCCGGCGTTGTTCACCAGCACCTGGAACGGTCCGCGCCCGGCCAGCGCGGCATCGACGGCCGCAGAATCGGTCACGTCCAGCACCAGCGCATGGCAGCGTCCGCCGCGCGCACGGATCGCGGCGCAGGCCGCCTCCAGGTCCGCCGCTTGGCGGGCCACCAGGGTGACTTCGGCACCGGCATCGGCCAGGGCAGCCGCGGCGGCCAGGCCGATGCCGCGGCTCGCGCCCGTCACCAGGGCCTTGCGGCCGTCGAGCCGAAATTGCGGGGGCGCGGGCAGCACCGTGGGCACCGTCAGTCGCCCGCCGGCACCGGCTGGTACCAGGGCAGGTCGGGCTGTCCGCCGTAGCGGCGCACCCGCAGGTTGGCCTGCTCGCCGTGGCCGGCGAAGTTCTCCATGTGGCACAGGCGCGAGCAGTACGCGCCCATGAGCGCGCTGGCCTCGTCGGTCAGCACCCGCTGGTAGGTGCAGGTCTTGAGGAACTTGCCCACCCACAGGCCGCCGGTGTAGCGGGCGTTGCGGTTGGTGGGCAGCGTGTGGTTGGTGCCGATCACCTTGTCGCCGAAGCTCACGTTGGTGCGCGGACCGAGGAACAGCGCGCCGAAATTGGTCATGTGGCGCAGGAAGTGGTCGGGGTCGCGCGTCAGCACCTGCACGTGCTCAAAGGCCAGTTCGTCGGCCTTGGCCACCATTTCTTCCACCGTGTCGCACACGATCACCTCGCCGTAGTCGGCCCAGCTGCGCTCGGCGATGGCGGCCGTCGGCAGGATGGTCAGCTGCCGCTGGACCTCGGCCATCGTGGCGCGGGCCAGGGCCTCGCTGGTGGTCAGGAGCACCGCGGGCGAGGTCGGGCCGTGCTCGGCCTGGCCCAGCAGGTCGACCGCACACATCTCGGCGTCCACGCTGTCGTCGGCGATGACCAGGGTTTCGGTCGGGCCGGCGAACAGGTCGATGCCGACCCGGCCATAGAGCTGGCGCTTGGCCTCTGCCACGAACATATTGCCCGGCCCGACCAGCATGTCCACCGGCGCGAGGGTGGGCGTGCCGATGGCCATGGCGACCACCGCCTGCACGCCGCCGAGCACCAGGATCTCGTCGGCGCCGGCCATGTCCATCGCGGTCACGATGGCCGGATGCGCCGCGCCCTGGAACGGCGGGGCCGTGGAGACGACGCGCGGCACACCCGCGACCTTGGCCGTCAGCACGCTCATGTGGGCGGAGGCCAGCAGCGGGTACTTGCCGCCCGGGATGTAGCAGCCCACCGCATTGACGGGAATGTGCCGGTGGCCGAGCACCACGCCGGGGTGGGTCTCGACCTCCACGTCCTTCATGGAGTCACGCTGGATCTGCGCGAAATTGCGGATCTGCGTCTGCGCGAAGGCGATGTCCTCGATCTCGCGTGCCGACAGCTGGCGGCGCGCGGCTTCGATCTCGGCGCGCGAGAGGCGAAAGTCCGCCGGGTCCCAGTTGTCGAAGCGGCGGCTGTACTCGAGCACCGCCGCGTCGCCGCGCTGCTCGATGTCTCGGATGATGGATTCGACGGTGGAACGGACCTTGGCATCGTCCTCGGCGCGGACCTGGGCGTCCTTGCCACGTTTGAGGTATCGGATCATGGGCGGGGCTCCTGAAAAGGGGGCGGAGCACGCAGGACAGCCGCGTGCATGCGTATGCATGATCGGGCCTTGCAAGCGTATGCAAACAGGGATATCCCTAGGAAATGGCGCTGCGCAGTTAAAATCGCGCACGCTCAAGAAGCGCTGCAGCGGCCCGGACCGGCCGTCAGGCTTGAGAAGTCCCAACTGCGCTTACCTCTCAGTTCCCGCCGGATGGCCGGCCAACCCGCAAGCAGGTGAGTGATGCATCCCGACACCCGTTCCCCGTCCGCGGCCGCTTTGCCGCCCGTGCCGCCCATGCGTCTGGCCGGCCTGGAGCCCGTCGCCATCGGCGCGGACGCCCTGTTCGTCAACATCGGTGAGCGCACCAACGTCACCGGCTCCAAGGCCTTTGCCCGCCTGATCCTGGCCGGCGAGTACGAGCAGGCCCTGGCCGTGGCGCGCCAGCAGGTGGAAAACGGCGCGCAGATCATCGACATCAACATGGACGAGGCCATGCTCGATAGCCGGGCCGCCATGGTGCGTTTTCTGAACCTGATTGCCTCCGAGCCCGACATCGCGCGGGTGCCGATCATGGTGGACAGCTCCAAGTGGGAGGTGATCGAGGCCGGCCTGCGCTGCATCCAGGGAAAGGCCATCGTCAACTCCATCAGCATGAAAGAGGGCGAGGCGCCGTTTCGCCAGCAGGCCAAGCTGATTCGCCGCTATGGCGCCGCCGCC
>JBIKUT010000203.1:0-4562 GCA_044347465.1 Ramlibacter sp. | reverse complement strand
CATGGCCTTTGACGAAAAAGGCCAGGCCGACACCTACCAACGCAAGATCGAGATCTGCGAGCGCGCCTATCGCCTGCTGGTCGACGACATCGGCTTTGCGCCCGAAGACATCATCTTTGACCCCAACATCTTTGCGATCGCCACCGGCATCGAGGAACACGACAACTACGCAGTCGATTTCATCGAGGCCACGCGCTGGATCAAGCAGAACTTGCCCGGCGCCAAGGTCTCGGGTGGCGTGTCCAACGTGAGCTTCTCGTTTCGCGGCAACGACCCGGTGCGTGAGGCGATCCACACGGTGTTTCTGTATCACGCGATCAAGGCGGGTATGGACATGGGCATCGTCAACGCCGGCATGGTGGGCGTGTACGACGAGCTCGAGCCCACGCTGCGCGAGCGCGTGGAAGACGTGGTGCTCAATCGCCGCTCCGACGCCGGCGAGCGCCTGGTCGAGATCGCCGAGCAAGCCAAAGGCGCCGCGCGCGACGACAGCAAGCGCAACGAGTGGCGCGCCGGCAACGTCAAGCAGCGCCTGTCGCACGCGCTGGTACACGGCATCACCGACTTCATCACCGAAGACACCGAAGAGGCCTACCGCGACGTGCTGGCCCAGGGCGGGCGCCCGCTGCACGTGATCGAAGGCCCGCTGATGGACGGCATGAACATCGTGGGCGACCTGTTTGGCGAGGGCAAGATGTTCCTGCCCCAGGTGGTCAAATCTGCGCGCGTGATGAAGCAGGCGGTGGCCCACCTCATTCCCTACATCGAAGAAGAAAAGAAGCAGCAAGAGGCTGCCGGCCAGGACGTGCGCGCCAAGGGCAAGATCGTGATCGCCACCGTCAAGGGCGATGTGCACGACATCGGTAAGAACATCGTCACCGTGGTGCTTCAGTGCAACAACTTCGAGGTGGTGAACATGGGCGTGATGGTCCCCTGCCACGAGATCCTGGCGCGGGCCAAGGTCGAGGGCGCGGACATCGTCGGCCTGTCGGGTCTGATCACGCCTTCACTCGAAGAGATGCAGTACGTCGCCGCCGAGATGCAAAAGGACGACCACTTCCGCATCCGCAAGATCCCGCTGCTGATTGGCGGCGCCACCACCAGCCGTGTGCACACGGCGGTCAAGATCGCGCCGCATTACGAAGGCCCGGTGGTCTACGTGCCTGATGCCTCGCGCAGCGTGAGCGTGGCCCAGAGCCTGCTGTCGGAGCAGGCGAGCAAGTACATCTCTGACCTGCAAGCCGATTACGAGCAGGTGCGTCAGCTGCATGCGAGTAAGAAGCAGGTGCCCTTGTGGCCGCTGGCCCAGGCCCGCGCCAACAAGACGCCGATCGACTGGACGGCCTACACCCCGCCCGTGCCGAAGTTCATTGGCCGGCGGGTGTTTCGCAATTTCGATCTGGCGGAACTGGCCAAGTACATCGATTGGGGCCCCTTCTTTCAGACCTGGGACCTGGCCGGCCCCTTCCCCGCGATCTTGAAGGACGAAGTGGTGGGGACCGAGGCCGTGCGCGTGTACGCCGATGGCCAGCGCATGTTGAAGCGATTGATCGAAGGTCGCTGGCTCACGGCCAACGCGGTCATGGGGTTCTGGCCCGCCAACAGCGTGAACGATGACGACATCGAGCTGTATGCCGACGAATCGCGCAGCCAGGTCGCCCTGACCTGGCACGGCCTGCGCCAGCAAGCGCACAAGCAGGTGGTCGACGGTGTGATGCGCCCGAGCCGCTGCCTGGCTGACTTTGTTGCGCCCAAGCGCGATGCGGCGGGCCAGCCCACCGGCATGGCCGATTACGTGGGCGTGTTTGCCGTGACGGCCGGCATCGGCGTGGACAAGAAAGAGAAGTACTTCCTCGACGACCACGACGACTATTCGGCCATCATGCTCAAGGCCCTGGCCGACCGCCTGGCCGAGGCGTTTGCCGAATGCTTGCACGAACGCGTGCGCAAGGACCTCTGGGGCTATGCGGCCGGCGAGGCGCTCTCGGGCGAAGACCTGATCGCCGAGAAATACCGCGGCATCCGGCCGGCGCCGGGTTATCCGGCCTGCCCGGACCACAGCGTCAAGCGCGGCATGTTCGATCTGCTGCAGGCCACCGACATCGACATGAACCTGACCGAGAGCCTGGCCATGACGCCGGCAGCCAGCGTGAGCGGCTTTTATCTGGCGCATCCCGAGTCGACGTACTTCAACGTAGGCAAGATCGGCCCCGACCAGCTCGAGGACCAGTCGCACCGGCGCGGCGACTCGCGCGAGTTGCTCGCGCGGCTGCTGGCTCCCAATCTCTGACGACCTTCGTCGCTCAGTGTGCTGGTTGCGCCACGCGCTGCGCCGCCCACAAGGCCAACGTCGCCGCCAGGCTGATGACGACCAAGCCCCACAGGGCGGTGGTGTAGCCCCCCTGGGGTGACCACAGCAGCCCCATCAGCCACGGCGCCGACGCGCGCGCCAGCGCCGTCGGCACACCCAGCGCGCCATTGAGCGCACCCACATGCTGGCGACTCACGTATTGCGCCACCGCCGTGCCCTTGACGATGGTGACCATGCCGTTGCCCAGACCAAACAGCAGCACGAAGCACAGGGCCAGCGCGACGCTCCCCTGCGAGGCGAGCAACACCGCCAGCCCCAGCGGAATCAACAGCGGGATCAAGCGATTGGCCCGGTGCGGATCGCCCTGTCGTTCCAGGACGAACAACCCCAAGCGCCCGACCACCTGGATCACGCCGATGCTGGCCGGCACCACCACCACCCAGGCCGGTGGCAAGCCCGCCTCGCGCAGCAGGCTCACCATGTGCGCAGGCAGGGCCGCCACCACCCCCATCATGGCCACCACAAAAAATCCCACCAGCAAGAAGGGCGTGCTTCGTATCAGCCGAACATGCCCCGCCGCCTCGCTCGCGTGGTCGAGGCGCTGAGGCGATGTCGCGGGGACCGCCGGTGGCGCATCGCGCAGCATGCGCAGATGAATCGGCGCGCACACCACCAGCGGCAACACGGCCAGAACCCCGAGCGCCGCGCGCCAGCCCCAGGTATCGATCAGCCACGCCGTGAGCGGGATGAACACCGTGCTGGCCAGCCCGCCCAGAAAGGTCAGGGTGATGATGGCCCGACGAAAGTCCAGCGGATAACGGCGCGTGACCACCGCGAACACCGGGTTGTAGGCGCTGGCGGCCATGCCGGCACCCAGCAGCATCCACACCGCGTAGAACGAGGCCACATCGTTCACCTGCGTGTGCAGTGCCAGGCCGGCCGCAATCAGCAGCGAACCGGCCGTGACCACCCGACGCTCGTGGCCCTGGTCGATCCATCGGCCCACCGGATAGGCCAGCAAGCCGTCCACGCCCAGCATCAGACTGAAGGCCAGCGAGCTTTGCGCGCGGCTCAGGCCCAGTTCGCGCTCGATCGGCTCCATCAACAAGGCGAACGTGTAGAACACGCTGCCCCAGGTGACCAATTGCGCCAGCGAGAGCCAGCCCACGACGCGCCGGTCGTAGCGATCCACGGGCAGGGGCAAGCTCATTGCATAAATTGTCACACGCACGGGGCGCCGCCCCGCTGCGGTCAGTGGCCTGCGCCCGAGAGGCTGCGTCGGTACTGAATGGCCTCGGCCAGATAGACTTCGCTCACGTCGTCGGCCGCGGCGAGATCGGCGATGGTGCGCGCCACCCGCAGCACGCGGTGCGTCGCGCGTGCGCTCCAGCCCAGACGCTGCGCCGCGCCGCGCAGAAACTGCGTGGCCGCAGGCGAGAGGGCGGCATGCGTGTCCAGGGCGGCGCCGGTCAGGCCTTGGTTGGCATCGCCTTGTCGATCGCGTGCGCGTTGCCGCGCCTGTGCGCAGCGCGCGCGCACCGGCTCACTGGCCTCACCCGGCGGCGCGCCGAGTAATTCTTGTGGCGGCAGGGCCGCCACTTCCACCAGCAGGTCGATGCGATCGAGCAGCGGCCCGCTTACGCGGCCCTGATAGCGCGCCACCTGGTCGGGCGTGCAGCGACAGGCCCGCTGCGACGACCCGAGCCAGCCACAGGGGCAGGGGTTCATCGCCGCCACGAGTTGAAAGCGCGCAGGAAATTGCGCCGACTGCGCGGCGCGCACGATGCGCACCTGCCCGGTCTCCAGCGGCTCGCGCAGGGCCTCCAGCGCCGCGCGCGGAAACTCGGGCAGTTCGTCCAGGAACAACACACCGCCATGTGCCAGTGAGATTTCGCCAGGGCGCGGCGGCGAGCTGCCGCCGACCAGGGCCACCGCGCTGGCTGTGTGGTGCGGGCTGCGCGTGGGGCGGCAGCCCCAGTCGCCCGGCTCAAAGCGGCCGGCCAGGCTGGCGATGGCGGCGCTCTCGAGCGCTTCTTGCAGGCCCATGGGCGGCAGCAGACCGGCCAGGCGCTGCGCCAACATCGACTTGCCCGCGCCCGGCGGCCCCACCAGTAGCAGCCCGTGGCCACCGGCCGCGGCGATCTCCAGGGCGCGACGCGCGCCGGCCTGCCCGCGCACATCGGCCAGGTCGGGGCTGCTGCGGCGCGCGGCGGGGGTTTGTGCGCTCACGCGGGTCCAGCCGGTGTCCGTG
>JBIKUT010000214.1:0-4445 GCA_044347465.1 Ramlibacter sp. | reverse complement strand
GCTGTCGGCCGACGATTGCTGTCAGGCCCTGGCGCGCCTGGGGTTGGACGTGAAAGTCGAGGGCGACCGCCTGACCGTGCTGCCGCCGCCGCATCGTTTCGACCTCGCGATCGAGGAAGATCTGATCGAGGAGGTGGTGCGCATCATCGGCTACCAGAACCTGCCGACCACGCCGCCGCTGGCGCCCATCGTCGCCCGCCCCATCCCCGAATCGCGCCGCAGCCGCTTTGCCGTGCGCCGTCTGTTGGCGGGCCTGGGCTACCAGGAGACGATCAACTTCAGTTTCGTCGAGGAAGCCTGGGAGCGTGACCTGGCGGGCAACACCGATCCGGTGCGTCTGCTCAACCCGATCGCCAGTCCCATGAGCGTGATGCGCTCGTCCCTCATGGGGTCGCTGCTGCAGGTGCTGCGCCATAACCTGGACCGCAAGGCCGAACGCGTGCGCGTGTTCGAGCTTGGACGCGTGTTCCTGCGCGATGCTTCCGTCGTCACCACCGACAGCACCGTACGCGGTATCCACCAGCCGATGCGGGTGGCGGGTCTGGCCTATGGCGCGGTCGACGGCCTGCAATGGGGCCGCAAGGGCAGTGCCGCCGCAGACTTCTTTGACCTCAAGGGCGATGTGCAGGCGCTATTGGCGCCCCTGCAAGCGCAATTTCAAACAGCGACTCACCCCGCCTTGCACCCCGGGCGTTGCGCCAGCGTGTGGCTCGAGGGACAGCAGGTGGGCGTGCTGGGCGAGTTGCATCCCCGCTGGCGGCAGCAGTGGGAGCTGCCTGGCGCCGCGCCCCTGTTGTTCGAATTGGATCTCGATGCGGTGCTGGCGCGTCGTGTGGCGGTCTTCGAGCCGGTCCCGCGCGTGCAACCGTCCGAGCGTGATCTGGCGGTGATCGTGGCCGATACGGTGAGTCACGACGCCCTGATGGCCGCGGTGCGCGCCGCCGACACCGGGGGCTTGCTGCAAGGCGCCTTGCTGTTTGACTTGTACAAGCCGGCGCAAGCCGTCTCGGGCATGACCGCCCACGAGAAGAGCCTGGCCGTGCGCCTGACCCTGGGTCGCGCCGCGGGTACGCTGACCGACGACGAGATTGAGGCGGCGGTCAAGGCCGTCATGGCCCGCATCGCCAGCGATTTAGGCGGACGCCTGCGGGCCTGAGCGATGAACGACGCGACCCCACCCGAGAGCGACAGCGCGCACCTGGACTTCACCGTCGAGAGCCTGGAGACGCCCGCACTGACCAAGGCGCAACTGGCCGAATTGCTGTTCGAGCAGATCGGACTGAACAAGCGCGAGTCCAAGGACATGATCGATGCGTTCTTCGATCTGATCTCCGACAGCCTGGTCGACGGGCAGGACGTGAAGATCTCCAGCTTCGGCAATTTCCAGATCCGCACCAAGGCGCCGCGCCCCGGGCGCAATCCGCGCACCGGCGAGTCGATCCCGATCAAGGCGCGCCGCGTCGTCACCTTCCATGCGAGTCACAAGCTCAAGGCGCTGATTCAGGGCGACGCCGATCCTTCCGACAGCCAGTGAGCGCCTTCGGGCTATTTGCGCCCGCGCCAACTTGGAGTAACCTTACAGGTTCCTCTCGCACTGGCTTGATTTCATGGAGAAAAATCTCCCTTCCATCCCGGCAAAGCGCTACTTCACCATCGGTGAAGTCAGCGAGCTGTGTGGCGTCAAGCCGCACGTGCTGCGGTATTGGGAGCAGGAATTCACCCAGCTGCGCCCCATGAAGCGCCGGGGCAACCGCCGCTACTACCAGCACCATGAGGTGCTCATGATCCGCCGCATCCGCGACCTGCTCTATGACCAGGGCTTCACCATCAGCGGTGCGCGCAACAAGCTGCAAGAGATCGTCCAGGGCGAGCGCGATCGTCGCCGCGCGGGCGAGGTGATGCTCGAGGGCGTCGAGAGCATCGAGGTCGAGCCGCAGGTCGAGGAGGGCGATGACCTGTCGCCAGCCGGTCCGGGGGCTCTGGTGGCCTCGGGCGCTGAGACGGTGATGCAGCGCCTGGTGCAATTGCGCCGCGAACTGTTCGAGATCCGCGACCTGCTGTCCGCCCCGCATTGACCCCGCACGGTGGCCTTTGCGGAGGGCGCTGGCACACGCGCTATAATCACAGGCTTGTCGGCGTGTAGCGCAGCCTGGTAGCGCACTTGCATGGGGTGCAAGGGGTCGCGAGTTCGAATCCCGCCACGCCGACCATTTCTTCCTACGGGCTGGCTCTGAAAAGAGCCAGCCCGTTTTGCTTGGGTCGCCCTCGGAGCGCCATGCCGCTAACGCCCACCCTCACACCGCGGTGGCCAAGGCGAAAAGTGGATAATTGCGGGCTCTTCGAAGAAGGTTCTCATGTTCGAATTTGTCCGCACGCACACCAAGATCCTGCAGTTCATCCTGTTTCTGCTGATCTTCCCGTCGTTCGTGCTGTTTGGTGTCGAAGGCTATAGCCGCATGAGTGACCGTGGTGCGGTGGTCGCCCAGGTCGCGGGTCAGGATATCCACCAAAGCGAATGGGACGCCGCCCACAAGACCGAGGCTGACCGCATGCGCGAGCAACTGCCCATGCTCGATGCCAAGTTGCTGGATTCACCGGAAGCGCGCCAGTCCACGCTCGATCGCCTCATTCGCGACAAGGTGATCGCCGCCGCCGCGCAGCGCGATCGCATGGTGGTCACCGACGAACGCCTGCTCGCCGCCTTGCAGCAAGACCAAGCCCTCGCGGCCTTTCGCCGCCCCGATGGCAGCACCGATGTCGAGGGCCTCAAGCAGGCCTTGGCCCGTCAAGGCATGACCCCGCAGATGTACGACGAGCAGGTCCGCACCAACCTGATTCGCCGCCAGGTTCTCACCGGGATCAGCGGCAGCACCCTGCTGGCGGCTGCGCCCGCACAGGTGGCTCTGGGGGCCTATTTCGAGAAGCGCGAGGTGCAGGTGGCGCGTTTTGATGCCGCCGAATTCGCCGCCAAGATCACGCCTACCGACGCCGACATCGAGGCCTACTACCAGGCCAACCCGCAGCAGTTCCAGGCGCCCGAGCAGGCCAGCATCGAATACCTGGTGCTCGATCTCGAGTCGGTCAAAAAGGGTATCGCGGTCAACGAGGCCGACCTCAAGACCTATTACGAGCAAAACGTCGCGAGCAACGCCGGCAAGGAAGAACGCCGCGCCAGTCACATCCTGATCGCCGCGCCCAAGGACGCGCCCGCTGCCGAACGCGCCGCGGCTAAGGCCCGCGCCGAAGAACTGCTCGCCGCCGTGCGCCAGAACCCCGCCAGTTTTGCCGACCTGGCGCGCAAGCACTCCAAGGACGGCTCCGCCGCCAAGGGGGGCGACCTCGAATTCCTGGCGCGCGGTGCCACCGTCAAACCCTTCGAAGACGCGCTCTTTGCCCTCAAGAAGGGCGAGACCAGCGGCGTCGTCGAGACCGACTTCGGCTATCACATCGTTCGCCTGACTGACATCAAGGCGCCGCGTCAGCGCACCTACGAGGAGATGCGGCCCGAGCTGGAGGCGCAGTTGAAGCAGCAACAGGCCCAGCGCAAATACGCCGAGAGTGCCGACGCTTTTAGCAACGCCGTCTACGAACAGTCCGACAGCCTCAAGGGCGTGGCCGAGCGCTTCAAGCTCGAAGTGCGAACCGCCACGGGCGTGCAGCGCAATCCGTCTGCGGGCGGCGCGCCTGCGCTGGCCAACCCCAAGTTCCTCGCTGCGCTGTTCTCGGCGGACAGCCTCGAGAAAAAGCGCAATACCGAAGCCGTCGAAATCGCGCCCGGCCAAATGGTGGCGGGTCGCGTCACCCAGCATGTGCCTGCGCGCACCCTGCCGCTCGAAGCGGTCAAGGCCCAGGTGCGCGAACGTGTGAAGGCCACGCGCGGCGCCGAGATGGCCAAGAAGGCCGGTGCCGACCAATTGGCGGCCTGGAAGGCCGACCCGGCCTCCGCCAAGCTGCCGGCGGCGGTGGTGGTCTCGCGCGAAGACCCGGCTCGCCAGCCGCGTCCTGCGGTCGAAGCGGCCCTGCAGGCTGATCCCACGGGCTTGCCCGCCTTGCTCGGTGTCGAGATGGGCGATGCCGGTTACGCGGTCGTGCGCGTGGTCAAGTCCATCCCGCGCACGGCGCCCCCGGAGGCGGTGGCGCGTCAAGAGGGGCAGCAGTACGCGCAGTGGTGGTCGCAGGCCGAAGCGCTGGCCTACTACAACCTGCTGAAGAACCGTCACAAGGTCAAGGTGATGGCGGCCGCTGCTCCCAAGGACGGCGCGTCGGGTAAGTGAATCGGCTTTAACGCTGCGCCGCACCCGGTGCGCGGGTCTCTCTGGTTTTGACGTTGCTCCGCACGGGGCGCGCGGGGCGGGCCCGGGGGCTTCAAGTACGGGGGCCCTTCGGGCTTCCTTGCGGTGCTCGGTCGCTGGGGGCACGCGCGACAACTCGCCTGCGGCTCAAAC
>JBIKUT010000013.1:0-15767 GCA_044347465.1 Ramlibacter sp. | reverse complement strand
GTGCGGGTGCGCGATGACGGCGGTGCCGATCGGCGTCACGCCGGGCGCGGGCGCATCGCGCAAGGCCTCGATCACACCGGCCGCACCGGTGAATTGCAAACGCTCGGTCTGGGCGTTCATGCCAGAGGCGAAGCCGTTAGCGCCCGAGCTCGGGGGGCGTGCGCAGTCGCTCGACGACCTGGCCGTTTTTCAGATGCGACTCGACGATCTCGTCGATGTCGCTGCCATCCACATACGTGTACCAGACGCCCTCGGGATAGACCACGGCAACCGGGCCGGCGGCGCAGCGGTCCAGGCAACCGGACTTGTTCACGCGCACCTTGCCGGGGCCCGCCAGGCCCAGCGCCTTCACCTGCGCCTTGCACCGCTCGAACCCCTGCTGCGCCTGATGCTGCGCGCAACAGGCTTCGCCCGAGGCGCGCTCGTTCAGGCAGAAAAAAATATGGCGTTGAAAGTAGGGGGAGGAGGCGTCTTGCGGCATCCCGCGATTCTAGGTCGCGCCATGGGTGCGGCCGCCCTCGCGCGGCTGCGCGCGCGACACCCGCAGCAGCGCGTAGACCACCACCGCATACGGCCACAACCATCCAAGCCACTGGGCCAGGCCGTTAAAGCGGATGAAGCGCCCCTGCTCCCAGGCCTGCAGGGTGTTCGCGAAATAGGCACTGGCCGGCGTAGGGTTCAACAGACTCAGGTGCACGACGACCGCCAGCATCGCCAGCGAGATGCAGGCGCGGCAGGTCAGAGGCGTGGCCAGCAAGGCCAGCGCCAGACCGACGGCCAGGCCCAGACGCACCGGCAGACTCAACCAGGCCCAGGCATGGGCCGGCCCCCAGCTCAAGGCGGTGGACAAGGCGGTGGCGCCGATGCCCAGGGCCACCAGGAACACGGCCAACCCGATGCGTCGGCCCATGGACCGCATCACCGAGAAGGCCAGCAGACAAGGCACCAGCGCGCCCAGCGCCACGCACACCAGCTCGGCCCCGGGCCCCAGCGGCTGCAGCTCCAGATCGCGCACGGGCAGCCATTCCAGAAACGGCGTGCCCTCCAGCCACTCGGCCAGCGCCGCCTCCAGGCGCTCGAACACCTGCCCCAGCCCCAGCGGCACGGCGGCGGGAAACAACAGCGCGAAAGGCCACAGCGCCAGCAGCACCAGCGCCCCGCGCGACTCGGGCACAAACCAGAGATCGCGAAAGCGCGTCCAGCGCGCGATCGCGCCTGCGCGCTCCAGGCCGATGGCCAGCAAGGCACCCAGCAAAGCCCCGGCTGCATTCAGACCGAAGTCGACGTTGGAGGGCACACGCGAAGGCAGGAAGGTTTGCATCGCCTCCATCAGAAACGCGAGCACCACGCCCACCAGCGTCGCGCCGGCCAGCGCCGTGGTCTTGGCGTAAGGCCGCTCGCCGCTGCGTCGCACGCGACGCAACAAGGCCAACGCCATCAAAAAGCCCAGCGGCGCATAGCCCGCGATATTGGCCAGCACATCGAACCCCGTCCAGTAACGGGGCCAGGGGCTCCAGAGAAAGGCCCAGGGCGCGATGCCCTGAATGCGCCAGCCCTCGAAGGGGTAGAGGCTGGCGTAGACAATCAGGGCCACATAGGCCTGTCCGAGGGGCCAGGCCGAGGTCTTGCGCTCGGACATGGCAGGCCGATCAGAAAGGCTTGACCACCACGAGCACCACCGCAGCGACCATCATCAGCACGGGCGCTTCGTTGAACCAACGAAACCATACATGGCCCCGCTGCTCCTCGTCGGCCTCGAAGCGCCGCAGCATGCGGGCGCAAACATGGTGATAGCCCACGGTCAACACCACCACGGCCAGCTTCGCATGCATCCAGCCGCTGCCCCGACCGATGCCGTAGGCGAGCCACAGCCACAGGCCCAGACCGAGCGCGGGCACGGCCAGCAAGGTGGTGAACCTCAAGAGCTTGCGCGCCATCAGCAAGAGGCGGTCTCGCTCGGGCGAGGGGCCGGGCGGCACCATCGCGAGGTTGACGAAGATACGGGGCAGGTAGAACAGGCCGGCGAACCAGCTGGCCACGAAGACGATGTGAAAGGCTTTGACCCAGAGCATGGCGCACAGTGTAGTGAACCGCCCAAAAAAAACCCCGGCAACAGGGCCGGGGTGGGAAGCCTTTTTGCTGTCACACATCAAGGCGCCCGCTCAGGGAGGAAAAGCGGGGAGCGGCAAGCCGCCCGATTCAAATTTAGCAAAGGGGTATTGGCCTTTCAAGCTTCATGGCCAGGATTTACCCCGAGAGCGCGCCGCAAAAGAGTCCTTTTGGCTTCGTTTGTGCAGGCCTCACGCGCGACAGGCAGACCCCGGGCGATGGGGCACAATTTTCGGCATGACGATCCACGCCCCCTACCCCCAAGGCCGTCCCCGCAGGTTGCGACGCGACGATTTCACGCGCAACCTGGTGCGCGAACACCACCTGCGCGCGCATGACCTGATTTATCCGGTCTTCGTCCAAGAAGGCACGAAGCGCCGCGATGCAGTGGCCTCCATGCCAGGCGTCGAGCGCCTGAGCCTGGACCTGCTGCTGCCAGTGGCTGAAGAATGCGTGGCGCTGGGCATCCCGGTGATGGCGCTGTTTCCGGTGATCGATGCGTCGCTCAAGACGCCGGACGGGCGCGAAGCCTTCAACGCCAACGGCCTGGTGCCGCGCGTGGTGCGCGAACTCAAACAGCGATTCCCTGAGCTGGGCGTGATGACCGATGTGGCGCTCGATCCCTTCACCAGCCACGGGCAGGACGGCCTGCTCGATGACACCGGCTACATCCTCAACGACGAAACCGTGGCCGTGCTCACACGCCAGGCCCTGGCGCAGGCCGATGCCGGCGTGGACATCGTGGCGCCCAGCGACATGATGGACGGACGCATCGGCTCGATCCGCCAGGCCCTGGAAAAAGCCGGCCACATCCACACCCGGATCATGGCCTACAGCGCCAAATACGCCAGCGCGTTCTACGGGCCCTTCCGCGACGCGGTGGGCTCGTCGACCAATCTGGGCAAGAGCAACAAGAAGGTCTATCAGATGGACCCGGCCAACACCGACGAGGCCCTGCGCGAAGTGGCGATGGACATCGCCGAGGGCGCCGACATGGTAATGGTCAAACCCGGTATGCCGTACCTGGACATCGTGCGCCGCGTGAAAGATGAATTTCGTGTGCCCACCTTTGCCTACCAGGTGTCGGGCGAGTACGCGATGCTCAAGGCCGCTGCGCAAAACGGCTGGCTGGACCACGACGCGGTGATGATGGAAAGCCTGCTGGCCTTCAAGCGCGCTGGCGCCGACGGCATCCTGACCTACTTCGCGCGCGACGCCGCACGTTTGCTGCGCGCCTGAGCGCCGAGCGCGCCCTGTCCGCTGCGGCTGCCATGCAGATCGTCGAATTCACCGAAGGCACGCTGCGTTTCCTGGACACGGTGCCGGCCCAGGCCCCCGAACGCGGTTTTTTGTGGGTCAGCCTGGGGCGCGACCAGCTACAGACGCAGCTGCCGCAGCTTCAAGAAGCGGCGCAGCGCCTGGGCGGCTCGTCGCTGCTCGATCTGCATGTGAAGGATCTGGACAACCCTCTGCATCCTTCGCACTACGACTTCACCTCGGTCTATGACGTGGTGATTTTTCGGCGGCTGTCGACGCCCGCCGAAGTGGACGCGGAGCTGGCCCCCGTGCCCTCACGGGGCAAGGGTGCGCAAGCCCTGGCGGCCTTTCGCCGTATCCGCACGCAGGCCATGTGCTTCGCGGTGTTCGACCGCCTCTTGATCACGGTGCATCCACCGGCCTGTCCGATGATGCACACGCTGATCGAGCGCTACGCGCGTGACGCGCTGCAAACGGGCAACACGCATGCCGCAGCGCGTACCCGACTGCCCACCGGGCCTTCCGAGCTGATGCTGCGCATGGTCGACACCCTGGTGGACGGCTACCTGGAACTGCGCCGACACCTGACCACCGAGCTGAGCGCCTGGCAAGAGCGCCTGCTAGGCCCGAGCGCGGGCAGAGCCGACTGGAGCGCGTTGATGCTGGCCCGCGCGCAGATCCACAACCTCGAAGACATGTGCGAAGAGCAAGCCGACGCCATGCAGGCGTGGTTGGACACCGCGCGTGACCAGCTGCCGCCGATGCTGTCGCAGGCCGAGCGCGACGCGCTGGTGGCGCGCGCCAACGACGTGATCGAACACATCCAGCGCGTGATCAGCCAGGTGCGGCGAATGGAGCAGGGCGCTGAGGCGGCGGTGCAGATTCACTTTTCGGCGCAGAGCCACCGCACCAATGCGGTCATGCGCACGCTCACCGCGATCACCGCCATCTTCCTGCCCCTGAACCTGATCACGGGCATCTTCGGCATGAACTTCGATGGCATGCCCCTGCTGCATCAGGCCCAGGGCTTCTGGATCACACTAGTCGCCATGGCGGTCCTGGCGGCGGGGGTCGGCTTGGTGTTCTGGCGCAAGCGCTATCTGGCGCGCAGCGGCCGTTAGGCCAAGTGTTTGGCAAAAAACGCCAACGTGCGCTCGCGTGCGAGCTGCGCCGCCGCCGCGTCATGCGAGCCGCGCTGGTCGCAGTTGAAGCCGTGATCGGCGGCGTAGACATGCACCTCGACGCCGGGGTGAGCCTTCTGGAAGGTCTGCACGCCCTCTAGCGGGATCCAGTGGTCACGCTCGCCAAAGTGCGCGAGCACCGGCACACGCGGGGTGCGCGCGATCTCCGCGGGTGTGGTGGTGCCGCCGCCGTAGTAAGGCACGGCCGCCGACAGGCCCTGGAGTAAACAGGCCGCGCGCCACGTGAGCAGGCCGCCCCAGCAATAACCGACGATGCCGACCTTGCCCGCCTGCGCAGCGTGGTCGATGGCGGCCTGGAGATCGGGCAGCACACCGGGCGCAGGCAGCGCCTCGACCTGGCCTTTGAGCGCGATGCCAGCGCTCATGTCGTCCGCGCTGTAGCCCAGGTTGACATCGGTCTTGACGCGATGGAAGGTGGACGGTGCCACCGCCAGATAACCCTCGGCCGCATAGCCGTCGGCCACTGCGCGAATGTGCGAGTTGACGCCAAAGATCTCTTGCAGCACCACGACAGCGCCCCGCGGCGTACCCGCCGGGCGCGCCTCGTAGGCGGGGAAAGCATGGCCGTCGGCGGCCTTGAGCTGGATGAATGCGCCCATGGTCTGTCTCCTTGTTTGTCAGCCAAGCTTACACGCCTCGTGGCGTGGCCCTGGCAGACGCAAGGAGCGACCTATTCGACCAGCCGCGACAGCAGCACGGTGTCGCGCCAGCGCCCGTTGATGCGAAGAAAGTCGCGCGCGTAGCCCTCGACCGCGAAGCCCAGGCGCCGCAGCAGGCGCGCGCTGCGCAGGTTCTCAGGCAGATGCGTGGCCATCACGCGGTGCAGCTTGTGACGGTCAATGACCTCGCGAATGGCGGGCTCGGCCATCGCGTACATCAGACCGCGCCCTTCGAGGAAGCGATCGATCAGGATGCTGAAGGTACAGCCTTCGAAGTCGCCGTGTTCGATCGACCAGAAACTGACCAGCCCACCGATCTCCAGGGTCTCGGGTGGCGCGGACGCGGTCTTGGGAAAGCCCACCAGGTGCACCGCCTGTCCGGCCTGCATCGCGGCGTCGCGGCGTCCGAGCTCGGCCTCCCAATAAGCGGCGTCCTCGACCTCGGGCGTCTGGCTCATGGCCATGCGCAGATGAAAGCGGTTGCGGGTGTGAAAGCGCGCGTAGGCGGCGGCCATGGAGGGGTGACAGCCGTAGACCCACCAGGCCTCGTTGTCCATCCAAACGCTGGGGTCGCTCACGCAGGCTCCTGGGCGAGCAGGCCGAGCTTGCGCCAGGTGGGTGCGACCTCTTGGAGAAAGCGACTGGCCTGTGCCTCGGCGTCTGGCAGGCCCAGTTTGCGCAAGGCCGCCGCGAGTTCATCCGGGGTGCGTGCGCCCTGCTCCCAGGCCAGCAAACACAGGCGGTCGGCAGCCCCCGCCTCCAGGGCCATGCCCGTCACGGGGCTGGCGAGGTATCGAAGGGTGTCCGCGTCTTGCGTGCGGCGGGCGATCACGTGATTGAGGGCATGCGACCGCGCACGTGCGGTGCCGGTGCGGCGCAGGTCGTCGGCAAAGACGGGGGCCAGCACGTTACTCGCCACCAGCGTGGCGACGGTCTGGAACACGGGCTCGGCCGGCCCCTCCCCCAGGCCCGCCTGCGCCATCACGGCGCCCAGCGTCACCGGCTCGGTGCACGCGTCGAGCGCGGCCAGCAGCTTGCCCGTGATCGCCGCATCGAGCTTCACGGCGCCGTAGGGCGTGGACACCGTGGGCTGCACGGAAGCGGCTGGCCGCAGCAGCACCAGGGCGACGTCTTTCAGGCGCGCCTCGCGCTCGCGGGCGGTGAGGCGGTCGGCGCCGCGCACGAAGACGTCTCGGCGAAAGCGTCGATTGAGGATGAAGTCGTGGGTGGTCTCGCGCAGTGCGGGATTGAGATCGAGGTCGTCGATGCGACAGGCGCGCCGACGCTGCGCCACCAGCCCCGCCAGATCACTCTTGTGAACGGAACACGCAAAGCCCAGGCCCGCGGCCTCCAGGCTGCGCGCGACATCGGCGAAATACGTGAGGTGCCAAGAGCGGTTGAAGTATTCGTGGGCGACGACATGGATGTCGTCACGGCGCATGTCATCGAGCATGGCGCCGGCGCGGGCGTCTTGCTCGAAGAAGGCGGCACCGCCCTTGCGAAGGCGCTCGGCGAAGGCGATGGCACCGCGGATGCGGCTGGAAGTGGCGTCACCGGGCGCACCGGCCAGCTCGGTGTGCAGACGCATCAGGTCACGCAGGGGCTTCTCGGCCGACCAGCCCGGCATGATGTTGTAGCTGATGTAAACGACACCGCCGATCTTCAGCCGCCTGCGCATGAATTCGACCAAGGCATGGCGCGCAGAGGCATCGATCCAGGACCAGACACCGTGCAGGGTGATGAAGTCGAACTCGGGCAGGTCTTGATCGAGCAGTTGCTCAAAGCCGTGGGCCATCCAATGAGCGTCAATGCCGGCCTGCTGCGCCAGGCCGCGGGCGAACAGGGCGTGATCGGGGTTGAAATCGGTGCCCCAGAACTGGCCACGGGGATGGGCCGCTGCATTCAAATTGGCGCACACGCCTTGGCCGTACCCCAGCTCGCAATACGTGTAGTTGCCGCTAACGGGGTCACCGCCGCCATGAGCCAGCCCGTTGAACAAGAGCGCAAAGCGCAAGAAGGAGGGCGCGAGCTCGTGGTAGTAGCCGTGGGAGTAGGTGAGGTCGGCCACATAGCCGCTTGACCAATTCGAGTTCATTTTTATTTATTTGAATACTAAAGGTCTCACACCATAGGTGCGGTAAAGGGAAAACGCAAGCACCGAAAACAAGGGGCTGCGCCAGCGCCTAGACTCGACCGCTTGTGTCTTTTTTCTTGCCCCGAGCAGTCCTTCCCCGATGAACGCACCTACGAATTCCCAGCCGACCTCCATTGACCACTGGATCGCCGGACAGCCCGCCGCCGGTCGCAGCGGCCGAACCGCGGACGTCTTCAACCCCGCCACCGGCCAGGTCAGTGGCCGGGTCGCCCTGGCCAACGTCAGCGAGGTGGATGCCGCCGTGGCCAACGCGCAGGCGGCCTTCCCGCAGTGGGCCGACACACCGCCCCTGCGCCGCGCGCGCGTGATGTTCAAATTTCTGGAGTTGCTCAATCGCCACCGCGACGACATGGCGCGCCTGATCACCGCCGAACACGGCAAGGTGTTCACCGATGCCCAGGGCGAGGTGACGCGCGGCATCGAGATCGTCGAGTTCGCCTGCGGCATTCCGCAATTGCTCAAGGGCGACTACACCGACCAGGTGTCCACCGGCATCGACAACTGGACGATGCGTCAGCCCCTGGGCGTGGTGGCCGGCATCACGCCCTTTAACTTCCCGGTGATGGTGCCGATGTGGATGTTCCCGGTGGCGATCGCCGCGGGCAACACCTTCATCCTCAAGCCCAGCCCGCTGGATCCCAGCCCCTCGCTGATGATGGCGCGCCTGCTCAAGGAAGCTGGCCTTCCCGATGGCGTGTTCAACGTGGTGCAGGGCGACAAGGACGCGGTCGACGCGCTGCTCGAACACCCCGATGTGCGCGCCCTGTCCTTCGTGGGCTCCACGCCCATCGCGCACAAGATCTACGAGACTGGCGCACACCACGGCAAGCGCGTGCAAGCGCTGGGCGGCGCCAAGAACCACATGGTGGTGATGCCCGATGCCGACCTGGACCAGGTCGCCGATGCCCTGATCGGATCGGCCTACGGGTCGGCCGGCGAGCGCTGCATGGCGATCTCGGTGGCGGTGCTGGTGGGCGATGTGGCCGACCGTCTGGTGCCGGTGCTGGCGCAGCGCACGCGCGACTTGAAGGTGAAAAACGGCACGCAGCTCGATGCCGAGATGGGCCCCATCGTCAGCGCGGTGGCCCAGCAACGCATCACCGGCTACATCGACAAAGGCGTGGCCGAAGGCGCAACGCTGGTGGTCGACGGACGCAAGTTTGACGGCGCCAAAGCCGGTGCGGGCTGCGAGCGAGGCTTCTGGCTCGGCGGCACGCTGTTCGACCATGTCACGCCCGAGATGACCATCTACAAGGAAGAAATCTTCGGCCCGGTGCTGGCCTGCGTGCGCGTGAAAGATTTCGCCCAGGCCGTGAGCCTGATCAACGCCCACGAATTTGGCAACGGCGTGTCCTGCTTCACCCGCGACGGCAACGTGGCGCGCGAGTTTTCGCGTCGGATCCAGGTGGGCATGGTGGGCATCAACGTGCCGATCCCGGTGCCCATGGCCTGGCATGGTTTTGGTGGCTGGAAGAAAAGCCTGTTTGGCGACATGCATGCCTACGGCGAAGAGGGCGTGCGCTTCTACACCAAGCAAAAATCGATCATGCAGCGCTGGCCGGAAAGCATCGGCAAGGGCGCAGAGTTCGTCATGCCCACGTCGAAATAGGACTCCCCCCGACGCGGCCTGCGGCCGCCTCCCCCCAGGGGGCGCCCGCGGCGGACCGGCGAAGCCGGATCCGCGCCGGCACTGGTGAACGGGCTGTGCACTCGTGGAGACAACAAGGAGAGACGCTGCGATGCAAGAGGGTCCTGTGTTCGACTACATCATCGTGGGCGCTGGCACCGCCGGCTGTCTGCTGGCCAATCGGCTGTCGGCCGATCGCAGCAAGCGGGTGCTGTTGATCGAAGCCGGCGGCAAGGACGATTACCACTGGATCCATATTCCGGTGGGCTATCTGTATTGCATCGGCAACCCGCGCACCGACTGGCTCTATCAGACCGAGGCGGACGCAGGCCTCAATGGCCGCACGCTGCGCTATCCGCGTGGCAAGACGCTGGGCGGGTGCTCGAGCATCAACGGCATGATCTACATGCGCGGGCAATCGCGTGACTACGATCAATGGGCCCAACTCACCGGCGATGACAGCTGGCGCTGGGACCACTGCCTGCCCTATTTCAAGCAGCACGAAGACTTCCACAAAGGCGCCGACGACCTGCACGGCGCGGGCGGCGAATGGCGCGTCGAGAAGCAGCGCCTGCGCTGGGAGATCCTCGATGCGTTCGCGCAAGCCGCACAAGAAGCCGGCCTGCCCGCCTGCGACGATTTCAACCGCGGCAGCAACGAGGGCGTGGGCTACTTCGAGGTGAACCAGAAAAAAGGCTGGCGCTGGAACACCGCCAAGGCCTTTCTGCGACCGACCTGCTACGGCCGACCCAACTTCGAGATGTGGACGCACGCACAGGTGCAGAAGCTGCAGATCGACACCGGCGCCGACGGCGCGCAGCGATGCACGGGCGTACAGGTGTGGGACGGCCAGCGCTCGGTGACCGCGCAGGCGAGCGGCGAGGTGCTGCTGTGCGCGGGCAGCATCGGCTCGCCGCAGATCCTGCAACTCTCAGGCATCGGCCCCGCCGACCTGCTGCAGTCGCACGGCATCGCCGTGCGCCAACACCTGCCTGGCGTCGGCGCCAACCTGCAGGACCACCTGCAAATCCGCTCGGTGTTCAAGGTGCAGGGCGTGACCACGCTCAACACCCTGGCCAATAGCGCCTGGGGCAAGCTGCGCATCGGGCTGGAATACGCCCTCAAGCAAAGCGGGCCCATGAGCATGGCGCCCTCGCAGCTGGGGGCCTTCACACGCAGCTCGCCCGAGCAGGCCTGGCCCAACCTCGAATTCCATGTGCAGCCCCTGAGCCTGGACGCCTTTGGCGAGCCGCTGCATCGCTTTGATGCCTTCACGGCCAGCGTGTGCAACCTCAACCCCAGCAGCCGCGGCACCGTGCAAATTCGCAGCGCCGACTTTCGCGACGCGCCGCGCATCGCCCCCAATTACCTGAGCACCGACGCCGACCGCCAGGTGGCGGCCGATTCGCTGCGGGTCGCCCGGCGCATCGCGGCGCAACCCGCGCTGGCCCGCTACCAGCCCGAAGAATGGCGGCCCGGCCCCCAGTACCAGAGCGACGAAGACCTGGCCCGCCTGGCCGGCGACATCGCCACCACCATCTTCCACCCGGTTGGCACCACGAAGATGGGGCGCGACGACGACCCGATGGCGGTGCTCGATTCGCGCCTGCGCGTGCGCGGCGTGCGGGGCCTGCGGGTGGTCGACGCTGGCGCCATGCCCACCATCACCAGCGGCAATACCAATTCGCCCACCCTGATGCTGGCGGAGAAGGCGGCCCAATGGATTGCGGCCGAACAAGCCGCCGAACAAGCCGCCTGAGGGCCGCCCGCGGACCGGGTAAGTCCTGATACGGCAGAGCAGCTACCCGTTTTACATTTTGGTCACTCGGCGCCCACCGTCAGGCGGGTGTCACGAGAGGTCCGAGGAGACATCGGAGACAGACCAAGAACAAGACACACGGGCAGCGCACGATGCCGCCCGACGCAAAGGCGCCCCCAAGGCGCCTTTGCTTTTTTGGGGACAATGCCAGGCTCTATGGAAATGCTGTTGTTGGCGCTGGCGTCCCTGCTGGCGGGGTTCGTGGATTCGATCGTGGGCGGCGGTGGACTGATCCTGCTGCCCGCCATGTTCGCGATCTTTCCGAACGCGCAGCCGGCCAGCCTGTTCGGGTTGAACAAGAGCGCCTCGGTGTGGGGCACCTCGATCGCCGCGATCCAATACAGCCGACGCGTCACCCTGAACTGGCACGCCCTGCTCCCCGCCGCCCTGATCGGCCTGGTGGGCAGCTTCGTCGGCGCCTGGGCGGTGACCCAGCTCTCGGCCGACTTCCTGCGCAAGCTGCTGCCCGGGGTGCTGCTGGCGGTGTTGGTCTACACCCTGATGAAAAAGGATCTGGGCCGTCACCATGCGCCGCGCCTGGCCCCTGCCGCCGAGCGCCTGGCGGCCTGCACGCTGGGTGCGGTGATTGGCTTCTACGACGGCTTCTTCGGCCCTGGCACCGGCAGCTTTTTCGTCTTCCTGTTTGTGCGCTGGCTGGGGTATGACTTCCTGCATGCCTCGGCCTCGGCCAAGATCCTGAACACCGGGACCAACCTGGCCGCCTTGCTGCTGTTCGCCCTCAAGGGCCATGTGTGGTGGCATTACGCGCTGGTGCTGGCCATCGCCAACGTGGCGGGCAGCCTGGTGGGCACGCGCCTGGCGCTGCGCCATGGCGCGGGCTTTGTGCGCGGGATCTTCCTGCTGGTGGTCTCGGCCCTGATCCTCAAAACCGGCTACGACGCCTTCCTGCGCTGACGCGCCCCCTCACACGCCGCGCCGATAATCGGGCGCATGGACGACCTCGTGCGCCAGGCCATGGCCAAGTGGCCGAATGTGCCGGACTGTTTTGGCTGGCTAGGTCTGGACGCGCGTGGCGGCTGGTACATGCGCGATGACCGCGTGCAGGCGCTGGGCCCCTTCGCGGTGGCCAAGGGCTCGCGGCTGCAGCACGAGAAGCTGATTGACTTCATCCACCGCAACTACGAGCACGACGCACAGGGCCGCTGGTATTTCCAGAACGGCCCGCAACGCGTGTATGTGGAGCTGGAGGTCGCGCCCTGGATCTGGCGCCTGCAGGACGATGGCGCGGTGCTGTCGCATACGGGGCGGGCGGCGCAGGTACGTGCCAGCGTGCTCGACGAACACGGCCGCTTGTATCTGGACACCGATCTGGGCCTGGGCCTGGTTCACAGCCTGGACATGGACCTGGCCGCGCGCGCAGTCGAGGCGGGCACCTGGGTGCCGCAGGAACTGAAGGCGGGGGAGTTGCCGGGGCGTTTCGGCTTTGTGCGAAGCCCGGCAGCAACGCACCCGGCGCGCGAGGCGCCCGGCGCGGATTGAGCGCTTACTTGGCGGCCGAGGCAGCAGCGGCCGGACGGTCCGGCACGGCGAACTTGGCGCCGGCGCTGTTGGCCAGGTAGACCACGGCGCGGGCGATCTCGATGTCTTCGAAATCACCGCCGCCCTGGGCGCCCATGACGCCTTTGCCCTTGAGCGCGGAGTTGACCAGCGACTCCAGGCCGGTCTTGAGGCGGGCGCCCCAGGCACCGGCATCGCCCAGCTTGGGCGCGCCAGCGGCACCGGACACGTGGCAGGCCGCGCACTGGGCCTTGAACACGTCTTCACCGGCCTTCAGGGGGCGAGCGGCATCACGGATCTCGACGGTGCCGACCTTGCCCAGGCGCTGGGTGATGCCGCGCTCCATGTCCTGCGCGGTCACGCCGCCCAGGGCGTGACGCTCGGCCTGGTTGCTGCCGGCGGGCTTGCTGTCAGAGACGACGTAGTAGACCAGGCCGATGATGATGAACACGGGCGCTACGAAGGAGAAGAAGGCCGCCCAAAGCAGCTGCTGGGGGGTCTTGATAGGGCCGGTGTGGGCTTCTTCCTGGTTGCTGTCGCTCATGACGTCCTCGGGGAGTGCGGGGCTGGGTTGAATCTAGCCTATGATTATAGGACGGGGCCATCCACACCCAGCCATGGGCCATAATCGCGCCATCCCCCGTGCGGCTGTAGCTCAGTGGATAGAGTATTGGCCTCCGAAGCCAAGGGTCGTGGGTTCGATCCCCGCCAGCCGCGCCAGAATGAAAAACGCCACCCTTGGGTGGCGTTTTTTGCTCTAGATCCGGATGCCGACGTAGCGTCGGCACATCAGCGCCCTGAGGTCACAAAACGCGAGATTGGTCTTCGGGCGAGAGCCGCTTGAAAACCTGATTTGCTACCGCGTGAGGCAACTCCCTGAAACAGGCTTTCTCCGGCGCAAGTTTCGGATCCACATCCAATAGGTTCGCCGCAGCCTGAACGGCGCGAGGAATCGCCGCCGAGCTGGCCTTGAAACCCTCTGGCCAAGCCTCGTACGCAAACGCCACGAGCTCCTTCAACCTCTGCACATGGTGCGCGATCTGCGCCTCGGTCTTGCTCCCAGCTTTCTGAGCCTGGTAGTCCTGCGCAAGCTTTTGAAAGCAGGGACGGGCTTGCTCAGGCAGATCGCCCATCGAAACCCCCGCGGAACTGGGAGCCGACGCCTTGCTCTTGGTGTCACGTGCGGCTGGTTTGGGCGGCGGGGGAGGCTGTGTCGTCGGTGGTATCGGGGGGGCCAAAGACTGGTGATGGGTCGGAGCCTGCGGAGACGGGTGAAAAACCACCGGCACGTCTTCTCCGAAACCGCGAGCGGGTGAGCTTAAGTGCGTGTCTTGTATGCCTGCTGACGTCGACGAAGAGGCGGATGAAGCGGATGAGAGCGACGGTGGCGACTGCACGGGGACATCCCGACCGACAACCGCTACAGCGCGGTCGAACAGTGTTTTGAGCGTGCTCAGCTTCGGGCAGTAATCCTCGGCCTCCGTTACTGTCTGCAATACAGTGGATGCCTCGGTACGGATCTGAGATTTTTGCGGAGCTGTCAATCCGGTGCGCAGAGCGATCAGGCGATCCACTGAACGATGGAAGCAGTCCCTCACGACATGATTCGCATTGGCTTGGTGCACCATTCGCGCTTTACTCGACCAACCCGACCGCTTTTCCGTCTTGATTCGCAAATCCGACTCCTTCTTCGAATCGGCGCGTAACTCGCATGGATCCAGATCGCGGCCGACCTTAGCCTTAGAGGGCACGGCGTCACGTAACGATCCATACAGCACGCCGAGCGGGCTACTTTTGAATTCCATATTTCTGTCCTTGTAGATCAATGAGGGACGCGCTCAAAAGTCAGGCGCGCAGGGCTTGGTTGCAAAACCGCTCATCCGGTTTCCCACCATCCCATCAAGGAACTGACGGATCTGCACTTGCCTGTGTGGTCCGACATGCGTGTGATGTGCTGGCTCACACCGCCTAGCGCGCGGGCGCCGCACGATGTGCGCGTCATCCACTTATCCCTTGCGAAGGAGCTTTCATGATGTCCCGCTTCCTGTCCCCTGTTCGTCCGGCTTCGCGTGCGCTGGCCGGGTTCGATCCCATGTCGGATCTGCAACGCGAGATGAGCCGCCTGATGGACGATTTTCTGGGCGCCGGCACCACGCTGGGCCCGACGCTGGCCATGGCAGTGCCCCGGATCGATATGCGCGAGAACCCGCAAGAGATTTGCGTCAGTGCAGAACTGCCCGGCGTCAAACCCGAGTCGGTGGATATCCGCCTGGAGGGCAACCTGCTGACGATCCGCGGCGAGAAGCGCCAGGAGGTGCAGCAGGAGAAAGAAGACTATTACCTGATGGAATGCAGCTATGGGCGCTTTCAGCGCTCGATCCAGCTGCCCTATATGCCCGACCCGGGGCATGTGCGCGCCGAGTTCGACAACGGCGTGCTGACTGTCCATGTGCCCAAGGAGGCGCAACAGGAGCGCAGTCAGCGCATCGCGATTCAGTCACATGAGGGTGTCGCGCAGCCCGCTGCGGTGAAGGGCAAGGAGTCGGTGACGACGGCGCAGCCGCATTGAACAGATGGTTGGGGCCCGGAGGTTGGGCCCCGTATCTACGCTGAGAACAGTGTCTGCCGCGAGCTGTGGCCGGCCCTTAGCCGCAGTGGTCTCTCGTGTAATCGCGTTCCTCTGCCCTAAGGCTCGGAAGCACGGGCGGACTTGATGCGAGCCTGTCGCGACGAGGCATATGGACCTTCGTCACACCTAAACCGGAGTCGGGCGCAGAGAAGATCTCCTTTTCTTGGAGAGGTATAGGTTGCATGGGCTTCGCGGGCTTGTAAGCATCAGTTCGCCGGTTGATCTCTGCTTCAAGCTCGAACACCGTCCTTCTGGTGATTGGAATGTTCGATGGCTTAGCGCCGCGCGTCGTCACGTGACCCGCTGGCCAGGCCCCCTTGAGATGCTCGACAAACTCAACCCTTGCGCCACCCTTGAGGCTCAAGATGTCAGCCCGAACCTCGGCTGTCTGGCAAAGCGACCGGTAAACATACAACGCGGCATTTTGGCGATGCTGCGCACGCCGGCTGCGGATGCCAATCAGAGCAGGCTCGGTTTTCAGGCGCAAAGGGCCATAGATCGAGTCTGCACGCAGCTCCGACTCGCGTACATGCGAAAAAAACTCGAGACGTTCGCAAAGCTGCGTCAATGTGGGGGCATCGTTGTGGAGTCGATGACCTGTGTGGGGGCTGCTAGAGAGATTCATGATGGTGACTCACGTGTGATCGCCCCAGTCCACTCCTGCAGTCATCTGGCGGCGGCACCTGAGTCACCCGCCGCCGATGCCAGTTTCCTATTCATCCTGACAACGCCACCGCACAAACAAAAACGCCCACTTGGAAGTGGGCGTTTTGCTTAGCGCAGACCGGGAAG
>JBIKUT010000213.1:0-4455 GCA_044347465.1 Ramlibacter sp. | reverse complement strand
GTGCGCTGCACGCTGGCGACGTCGCCCACCGACTCGGCCAGCATGCGCGTGAGCTCTTGCACCCGGGTGAAGCGGTCGAACTCCAGCGGGTCGAAATCGGGGGCGGCGTCCTTGCCACGACGCGACTGCATCTGCAATTCGGACTGCAGCTCGATGTCGCGCAACTGCGCGCGCAGGCGATCGACGTTGTCAGCCAGCTCGTGCATCGCGCCACGCATCTGACCGAGTTCGACCTCCAGGCGCGCGCGGCTGATCATCACCTCGCCGGTCTGGTTCATCAGGCGATCCAGGAGCTGCGCGCGCACGCGCACACGGGCCTGACCTGCGGGGACGGTCGGCGTGGCGGGTGTGACGAGTGAGGCTGCCAAGCCTGAGGCTGAATCCGTCGTGGAGACGGGCGCAGACACAGGCGCAGGCGCCGAGACCACAGGCTCGGACGCCGCCGACCCATCGTCGTCGTGCGCGACGCGCGGCGCGGGCGACCCCGATGGCTCTGGCGCCGGATGCGACATCGCCTCTTGCGCGGACGCAAGCACAGGGACGACCCCCGCACCCTGCACGCCAGCGCGCAGCGCCTCGAACGCGGCCTGCAGCGCATCCAAGCCTTGCAGCGCAGGCTCGATCTCGGCGCTGGTCACGGTCGGACCCAACCCCTCGATCAGCGACTCCAGCGCATGCGCCTGCCCGCCCAGGCCCAAGGCGCCCGCCAGCCGGGCGCTGCCCTTGAGCGTGTGCAGGGCCCGCAGCACCTCGTCGCGGGCACTGACGTTGTCAGGGCGCGCATGCCATTGGCGCAAGGCGCCGCCTAGGCGCGGCAGCAGCTCCAGGGCTTCTTCTTCGAAGAAGACAAACAGCTCCGAATCCAGGCCCGCAGACACGGGGAGGGGCTCGGGCTCAGGCGGGGGGGCCGGCGCAAGCGATGCCGCACGCGCCGGCACCTCCAGCCGATCCAGGTCGACCAGCGCCTGCGCGATGTGGGGCTGCAAGTCGGGCAGAAAGCCCGCCGCAAACTGGTGAAGCAGGCGGCGAATCTCCTCGGCGGCGTCGGTATAGGCCTGGGCATGCACCTGCGTGCCCCAGGCCAGCGACTGCGTGCGCAGAAACGAGGCTTCGAGCGAGCGCGCGAGGTCGGCGAGCGCCGTGAACCCAATCATCGAGGAGCTGCCGCACAAGGCATGCGCCCTTTCGACCAGCGAGGCAGACAGGCCCTGACGCGGATCGAGCACCCACTCGGACACCTCGACCTGCAGCTGACGCGACCACTCGTCCGCCTCGTGCAGGTACACATTGAACAAGGCCTGGTCGATCCGCAAAGGGCCGATGACCTTGATGTGATCCTCGGGCAGCGCTTCGTGCGGGGGGCTGGGCGCAGGTTCTAGCTGTGGCTGTGGCTGTGGCTCTGGCCGTAGCTCTGACTGCGGCTCTGACTGCGGGGCGAGTTCGCGCACCTGCGGCAGCGCCATCGGGGGCACGTCCGCAGAGACCTCCGGCCGCGGCGATGCAGATTCCAACTCGAGCGCACGAAACACATCGGCCGCGACAGCGACGTCATCGACCACGTCCGCAACCTCGAACGACGACGGGGGCGCGCTGACGGGGCGCAGCGCGCGCCCCATGACCGGCCGGAGCTCGCCACGGTGTGCATCAAACACGAACAGCTTGCGGGCCAGCGCAGGCTGGTAGTTCAGCATGTCGATCAGGAAACCCAAGGCGCCCAGGTTGTTGCCCAGGGTGGTGGTGTCTGGCGCTGGGGCGCCTGGCGGTGCCTGCAACAAGGCCTGCACGCTATCGCGCATGTGCGTGACCGCCTGCGCGGCATGGTCGAGGCCCAGGACGGACAGGACGCCCCGCATCTGATGGAGCCGACCCGGCACCGGCTGCAGCCGCTGGGGCGCGCTCGGCTCACGCAAGTAGGCGTCCAGCTCTTTCTCGAGCTCGCCCAGCGAGACCCGCAGCTCGTCGACCACGCTGCCCATGGTCTGGCGATGACTCACCCGGCGATACAGCTCCTCCACCCAAGGCTCTAAAGGCTGCGGGGCCTGACCTTTGCGGACACCGACCAGCCGCTCGGCCAGGCGCTGCAGGCGCGCCGCCAGTTGCGGATCGCTCGGATCAAAATCCTGGCAGGCGGCTTCCAGAAACAGCAGGGCGGTGGCCACCTCCATCGCCAGCTCCGCGCGGGGCGGCTGCGCGCGCTCGGTGAGGTCGTGTGCCACATCGGCCAGCGCGTCGGCCAGTGCCCCCAGGGGCGGATGCAGGCGCACCAAGGCATCGCGCAGCTGCAGAAACTGCTCGCTGGTGCTGCGCAGTCGGCTCGCGTCGCCACCGGCCAGAGCCGACCAGCTCTCGCGAATCGCCACCAGGCGCTTGCGCACCTGCGCTAACAGCATGGGGTCAAAGCGCCCCAGCTGCTCAATTTCATAGGCCACCGGCACATGGCGCGTGAGGCCCCAGGCCTGCCGCACAGCGCGCAGGCGCGGAGCCTCCATCGCATCGGGCGGCACGGTCTGGGCGCAAAAGAAGGCCAGGTCCTGACCCAGGCGCTCGGGCACCGCCGCGTCGCCCTTGGCCAGCTGCGTGAACATCACCAGCACCCGCGAGGCGGTGCGCTTGACGTACAAGTCGGCGGGTAGCAGAGACACGCCCACAGCCTCGAAAAAGCCCGCGGCCAGCCGCCAGAGGCTGCGCACCGTAGCGCCCTGCGCACCCGTCCCAGGCTGCGGGCCCGTGGCCAGCGCCTCGCACAGCTCAGACAGCTCGCGCGCCGCCACGGCATCGCCCGACTTGACCACGCGCAAGACCGCCTGGTCCATGCGCGAGCGCAGCGCCGGCATCGTTGCGTGCGTGTCCTGAGCGGCCTGCACGCCCGAGGCATCGCTCAGGTGCCAGGCCCAGTCCACCTGCCACAAGTCAGCGGGATGAATGCGCGACGCACCCGCCAGCGTGCTCACTGCGCTGTATTGCGGGAACAGGGCGACGGCCGACAGCGGTTTGCCCGCCAGCAAGCCATCGAGGTAATCGACGACCGCAAAGCCAGCCCGCTCGACCTGCGTCACAGCCGCCTCGTCGCACAAGGACGGCCGCGCGGTGAAGGTCTGCACCGCCGCCTCCATGGCGCGCACGACGCGCGCGGGGGCCGTCAGATCGACCATCTCCAGGGCGCCGGCGGCCTGATGCAATTGCGCGCAGGCCTTGGTCAGGAGCTGCGAATCAACGCCGCCTTGCGGACCCCGCGCTGTCGTCCAGCCCTCGCGCACGTGACGGCGCAGCGCCGTACTGGCGGCGTCCAGCGACTTGCGGAGCTCTTCCAGGACCCAGGCCAGCGGGCCCAAGTCGCCGGGGCCCAGGTCGGTATCTGCGCCCGGGGCGCTCGGCGCAAGAGGGGGAACATTCACGTGCATGAAACAGGCAATCCGCGGGATCGAACTCAGGCGATTTTGAAGCGTTCTACCGACTGACGCAGTTCGTCGGCGATTCGGGACAGCTCGCGCACCTGCAGGGCGGTCGAACGCGTGCCCTCGCCGGTTTGCTCGGTGACGGTGAAGATGTGCTGGATATCGCCCGCCACCCCGTTGGCGGCCTCGGCCTCGCGCACGGCGGCCGACGAGATCTGCTCGATCAGATCGGCCAGACGGCGCGAGACCTGGTCGATCTGGGTGAGCGCCGCGCCGGCCGAATCGGACAGGCGCGCCCCGGCCACCACCCCCTCGGTGGAGCGCTCCATCGCGGCGACCGCGTCCTGGGTGTCGGTCTGGATGGTCTTGACCAGGGCGGCGATCTGGCGCGTGGCATCCGCCGAGCGCTCGGCCAGCCGCTGCACCTCCTCGGCCACCACCGAGAAGCCCCGGCCCGCCTCACCCGCGGCAGCCGCCTGGATCGCCGCGTTCAGGGCCAGCACATGGGTCTGCTCGGTGATGTCGGAGATGAGTTCGGTGATCTCGCCGATCTCCTGGGACGACTCGCCCAGGCGCTTGATGCGCTTGGAGGTTTCCTGGATGTGGTCGCGGATGGTGTTCATGCCGCCCATCGCATTGCGCACCGCCACCAGGCCCGACTCGGCCGCCTGCAGCGACAGCCGCGCGACCTGCGCGGACTCCTGGGCCTGACCGGCCACGCGGTTGATCCGGCCGGCCATGTCCAGCATGGATTGCCCCGTCTCACGGATTTCGCGCAGCTGCTCGGTGGAAGCGGCCAGCAGCTGGGTGGAGGTGTCGTCGACCTGGGCCGTGGTCTGGGTCACGCGCCGGGCCGTCTGGTGCACATGGCCAACCAGCTGGCGGAGTTCCTCGACGGTGTAGTTGACCGAGTCGGCGATGGCACCGGTGATGTCCTCGGTGACGGTGGCCTCCTGGGTGAGATCGCCTTCTGCAACGCTTTGCAGCTCGTTCATGAGGCGCAGGATGGCCGCCTGGTTGGCATCGTTGATGCGCTTGGCCGCCTGCTGCTGGCGCTCGG
>JBIKUT010000212.1:0-4458 GCA_044347465.1 Ramlibacter sp. | reverse complement strand
GGCCAGCACCTGCGGGCGCGAAAAAATCTGAGTGAGTGCGCGCATCATCGCCCCTCCTTCGGACACTGCACGCGAACTTCGACGCGCCGGTTGCCGCGGAATTCGTCCTGGGTTTCGACCATGGGATAGCGGTCGCCCACGCCGAGCGCGGAGATCTTGTCGGCTTGCGCGTAGCCATGGGTCACCAGCCAGTCGGCGACCGCGCTGGCGCGATTTTCGCTGATGGTCAGATTGCCGCGCGGACCGTCCTTGTGCGGGGTCTTGTCGGCATGGCCGACGATGGTGATGTTGGCGTCGGGGTACTTGCGAATCAACTCGCCGAGCTTGACCAGCTGGTAGCGCGCATCGTCCTTGAGCGCCGCGTCATTGAGGTCGAACAGTGCGCCCTCGCCCATGTAGATCTGGTGGTTGCGACGCGGCTGACCCGTCTCGCCCGTGCACTGAAAGACCTTCTCGGGTGTCTTGGCCGCCTCGTCGATGGACAAGGTGGGCAAGCGTCCGTCATCCCGCGATGCGCCGGCGATGTCTTGCGCATCGCGGTCGGGTCGGAACACCTCGTTCATCTTCTGACGCGATTGGTCCACGCGCTCGCTCACATATTGGCCGACATCTGGCGTGTTGCCCAGGCTGCAGATCGCGGAATCACCCGGGCAGGACAGCAGCATGGCCACCGACCAAAGCACGGCGGCGAGCGTCGGTATCCAGCAATGCACCCCACGGGCCGAGACCACGACGGCCAGCCCGAGCAGCCACAACCACAGCGGGTGTACGTTCTGGCAGTCGGCGATGGATTCGACCAGCAGCCCGATGAAGGCGCCCAGTGCCAGCAGCAGCACCGCGCCGCTGAGCGTCAGCTGCTTCCAGCGCGCGCGGGGCGGCAGACCCACTTGGGCCAGCGCGCAGCGCCCGATGAAGGGGAGCACCCCCACCAGCGCCCAGGTCAGGCTGCACGTGAGCCACAGCAGCAGGAACACCACCAGCGGCCAGGCCCAGCCGCATAGCGCACAGGGGCCCTCGGGGGTGTCGGGCGGCTCGCTCGGTGGCCACTCGGGGCCGGGCGGCACGGGTGTCGGCACGGGCGAAGGACCGGGCCCAGGGGATGGCGAGGGCCGGGGTATGTCGGGTCTGGGCTCGGGAGGGCGCGGCGGCAGGATCTTGGCCCAGGCCCACCCGGCCAGACGACCGACCTCGCGGGGCGTGGATTCTTCGGCGCTGCCGGTGGTGACGCTGGTCCACTGCGGGATCTGCAGGTCGTAGACCTGGGTGATCCAGCCCTCGCTGCCCGGTTGATCCAGGTGGACCATGGGCACCGATCGCTGAAAGAGGGGCGTGCTTGCCGGGTCGGCGGGCGGCGGTCCGTCCACCCGCTCGATCGCACTCAAGCGCCCGCGGGTGATCACCACCTGTTCGGAGGTCTTGTCACGGGAGATGTCGGAGCCGCTTGGGGCGACCGCTGTGAAGTCGCCATCGAACCAGCCCTTGACCCAGATGACGCCCTCGGTGGGTCTCATCGGCGGCCTGCAGGACCGGCGCGGCGACCCCTGTCACCTGCTTGCAGGAAATCGGAAATACGCACGGCAGCGGCCTACTGGGTCAGTATCGTTCGACGGGGGAGACTCGGCCCAGTCTAGCACCGGTGGAAATCACCGAGTTCCCCAGCGAATTCGTCTGAAATAGCGCTGTCGAAAGACCCCTTTTCCTGGCCCAGCCGTGCTGGATTTAGCGGCTTGCTATTGCGGCGGCAGGCCGCAGCCCGGGACCCTGTCCGATCAAGGATTCCACCAGTTACCCGATGCGACGATCAGCGGAATCAACTGCAGTTCCGAGTCGTAGTAGTCGGTGGTGAAGTTGTTGCTGTTGGCCGTCCACAGCGTATTGAGAAACGCCTGGTGCGATGCGTCCACCATGCAACCCACCGTGAGCGGCCCGACCACGATCTCTGCGAAGTAGCGGCCGCCGTTGACGGTGCCATTGAGGTTGTAGAGGCCACCCATGGTGAAGGGATCGCTGTTGCAATCGTTCTTGAGGAAGTTCGTCATGTCGTTGACGATCGTCTTCCAGCGCGTATCGCCCGAGTAGATGTAATCCGTTCCCCAGCGCCAGGGGTTGCGCACTGCATTGCCGTCGTAGATGCCCTCATACGGTCCTTCGATCACGTTGCCCGGCGAGGGAACAGGCTGACTCATGCAATCCATGATGAAGCCCGGTTGCAGCTTGGCCACCGGCGAGTAGCGGCTGATGATGCCGGTGACGAGCGCGTAGCAGCGGTCGATGGCCCGGTCCCAGAACGTGTCGCCCGTGGCTTTCTTGAAGGCCCTGAAGTGACCGATCATGTGGTCCGAGGTGCGGGTGTTTTCGCGTTGCGGACCGCGCGGCTCGCCCGAGGGCGCGAAGTTGATGGTCTTCATCGCTTCGATGGTGAGGATCGCCTGTTGCCGGTAGTCGATCGCGCCGCCCGATCCCCACTGGCGATGCGCCATCAGCAGCGCCATGGCGATGTCCAGGTCGCCGTCGGTGGCGTTCCAGCCGTCGCCCGCGCTGCCCATGTTCGTCGCCAGCCGCCATTCGTGCAGGTAAGCGCCTGCCGCTCGGCCCGCATTCATGTGGCCGTAGGCGGGACGTCCGCGCGCGGTCTTGAACAGGCCATCGAAGTACGTGCGCGCCTGCGGGTCGTGGCCTGCCATCAGCACGGCGATCAGCATGCCGTAGCCCACGCCCTCCGAGACGGTGGCATAGGCAGTTCCAGGAAACTCCACATGCCAGGCGTCACTGATCGTGCTGCCGCTGTAGATCCCGGTGTTGGCCGTGAAGGTGGGTGATTTCTTCAGGTTGGCCGCCTTCCAGGCCGCATAGCAGGCCGTGATACGCGCGTCCATCGCAGCAGGCGTGGCCACGGTGGGCGCGATGCCGTAGGGATAGCGCGCGCCCACCAGGTCCTTGCGCGAACCAAACGGGTAGCCATCGCCACCCGCGGTCGCTTCAGGGGCTGTAGTCGGGGCCGCGGTCGGGATACGGGCGGTGAGCGCGGTAGCTGAGTCGGCGCTCGCAGCGGGGGTGCCCCCGTCGCCGCCGCCACCGCCACAGCCGGCCAGGGAAAGCAAGACCGTGGCCGAGCCACCCTGAAGAAAAATTCGTCGTTTCATGTGCAACATCCAAAAAGTTAACGGTCTCCGCTCAGCGCTCAGCCAGGGGCCGGGCAATCTCAGCGGGAGGCGCGACTCTAGTAGGCGATGTCCGACAGCGATGTAGGAATGCGCGTGCGAACGTAAGCAAAAACTGAGCGAGATGTCACAGGCACACCGGTCCCGTGCGATGCTGTCCTCGCGACGCGGATGAGTTGTCGCGCATGCGCTGTTGACGCCGTCGCATGGCAAACTCTGCCGCAAAAGTTACGTCTGGAAGTCCTGGTTTCACCCGCTCTATGCCGATGAATTCGCCCACCCGGCCCATCTGCACCTTCTTTGTCTACGGCACCTTGATGCGAGGTGAGTCCAACCACGCGGTCGCCGCCGGCCATGGCCTGGCCGGCGTGCGTGCCGGCTCGGTTCGCGGCGATTTGTTTGATACGGGGGCGGGCTACCCCGCGATGCGACCGACGACGGGCCCGGGCCGCGTGTATGGGGAGTTGCTGATTCCGATCGACTTCGAATCGGCCTTGCAGGCCATGGACGCCCTGGAGGGCTACGAGGGTGAGGACGACCCGGACAACCTGTACGACCGTCGGCTGATCGAGGTCACGCTCGATGACGACGGCAGCACCTGCCTAGCGTGGGTCTATGTGTATACCCAGGACCTGCCGCCGCACACGCGCATCGCCTCAGGTCGGTGGCGACGCACGTCGGGCGACTAGACGCAGCTGCGGTGACGCGCCATGCAGGTGTCCAGCACCTCGTCGCCCGGGCGCAGCCACCAGTCTTGTTCGGAGAAGATTTCCACCTCGGCAAAGCCGGCGTAGCCGGCGTCCTCCATCCAGCCGCGGATCTTGCGCAGTTCGATCACGCCGTCGCCCATCATCCCGCGGTCGCTCAGAAGATCGCGGGTGGGCGTGAGCCAGTCGCACACATGCCAGGCGAGCAGCCGCTTCACGCCGGCGCGCGCGATCTGCGAGGCCAGCTTGGGGTCCCACCACACATGGTAGGCATCGACGGCCACACCCAACATGCCGGTGCGCTCGGGATCGATGGCGTCGCACAGGTCCAGCGCCTGCTCCATCGTGTTCACACAGGCGCGATCGGCGGCCTGCATGGGGTGCAAAGGTTCGATGGCCAAGGGCATGCCCACCTCGCGCGCGTACTCCATGGTGGCGGCGATGCCATCCTGCACCTGGCTGCGCGCCAGGCTGATGTCCTTGTATTCGGCCTTCCCTGCCAGCGCGCCGGGTAGCGCGCCCACCACGAGTACGGTGCACGGCGCGTTCAAGGTCTTGGCTTCGTCGATGGCGCGTCGGTTGTCGTCCAG
>JBIKUT010000210.1:0-4463 GCA_044347465.1 Ramlibacter sp. | reverse complement strand
ACGACGGCTCCATCAACACCACCCCCTCCATCGCCTTTGGAGGGCAACCGCGCATGCACCTGCGCCCGCCCCACCCCAACCACCAGCCTCGACGGAGCAAACCCTCACGCACCCATGAAAACCCACGCGTGAGCGCCCGCACGGCGCAGGGGCGGCGCCACGAGGGGTGTTTAGTGGTGTGTCTGTCGACGGTTTGAGGGATGGGGGCGGGGGTATCCGGGCGCAGGTGCATGCGCGGTTGCCCTCCAGGTGGGCGTGGGGAGCTGGTATTGATGGGGCCGCCGTTGTTCCCGCGGGGTAGGCGCCCGCGCGGTCTCCGGAGAACGGATGCCCCCTCCCCCGTCCCGCGCCCAGGTGTAGGCGCGTCATGCGTGCCGAGGATCAGCCGGAAAGAAGCGGCAGCCTCAGGACTGCCCCGTCAGCCGCCGGTACTTCTGCCAGAGCGTCTCGCGATCTTCCACCCGCTCAGGATTGACCGGAATGCACGCAACAGGGCACACCTGCACGCACTGAGGCGTCTCGAAATGCCCCACACACTCGGTGCATTTATCCGGGTGGATCTGGTAGATCTCGGGCCCCAGAAAGATCGCCTCGTTCGGGCATTCGGGTTCGCACACATCGCAGTTGATGCACTCGTCGGTGATCATCAGGGCCATGGCGAAATCCTTGATTTCATGCTTCTGGCATTATCCCGCGCTTGCATGGCCCTGTTCCTTTTCAAGCGCCTGATCACCCTCCTGGCCACATTGGCAGGCACCTCCATCGTGGTGTTCGCGGTGCTCGAGGTCCTGCCGGGTAACGCCGCCCAGGTCTTGATGGGGCCCGACGCCTCACCCGAGGCCGTGGCCGCCCTGACCGCCAAGCTGGGGCTGGACCAGCCCGCCCTCACCCGCTACGGCCAGTGGATCGCTGGCCTTCTGACCGGCGACATGGGTCTGAGCTACGCCTACAGCACCCCCGTGGGCGAACTGGTGATGCAGCGCCTGACCCTGACCGTGCCCCTGGCGCTGATGGCCATGGCCCTGACCGTGGTGCTGGCGCTGGCCGCCGGCGTCTATGCCGCCGCGCGTCACCACAAGGCCGGTGATGTGGGCGTGATGGGTCTGACCCAGGTGGGTATCGCGATCCCCAACTTCTGGTTCGCCATCCTTTTAATCCTGCTGTTCGCGGTGCACCTGAAATGGTTCGCGGCGGGGGGCTTTCCGGGCTGGGAAGACAGCGTGTTCGAGGGCCTGCGCGCCTTGATCCTGCCAGCGCTGTCGCTGGCCGTGGTGCAGGCAGCCATCCTAGCGCGCATCACGCGCTCGTCGGTGCTGGAGGTGCTGCGCGAAGACTTCGTGCGCACCGCACGTGCCAAGGGCGCCAGTCCGCGCCGGGTGATGTGGGGGCATGTGCTGCGTAACGCGATGATCCCGGTCATCACGGTGATGGGGCTGCAGTTCGCCGAGTTGCTGGCGGGCACCATCGTGGTCGAGAGCGTGTTCTACCTGCCCGGTCTGGGCCGACTGATCTTCCAGTCCATCGCGAATCGCGACCTGATCGTCGTGCGCAATTGCGTGATGCTGCTGGCGGTGATGGTGGTGATCGTGAACTTCGTGGTCGATGTGCTGTACGCAGTGATCGATCCGCGGGTGAAGGCCAGCGACATATGACGTCCCTAGGCCAGCGCGCCCTGCGCCATCCGAGCTTCGCCATCGGCCTAGTTCTGACCACGCTGCTGGTGGCAGTCGCTGCGCTGTCACTGGTGTGGACGCCGCATTCGCCCTACGAAATCGACATGGCCCTGCGCCTGCGCGCGCCGGATGCGAGCCACTGGCTCGGAACCGACCCGTATGGGCGCGACATCGCCTCGCTGCTGCTGGTGGGCGCCCGCGCGTCCATCGTGGTGGGCGTGATCGCGGTGGGGATTGGCCTGGTGATCGGGGTGGGCCTGGGCCTGCTGGCCGCGGCGCGGCGCGGGTGGGTGGAAGAAGCCCTGATGCGCGTGTGCGACTTCGGCTTTGCCTTCCCCGCCATCCTCTCGGCCATCATGCTCACCGCCGTCTTCGGGCCAGGCATGGTCAACGCCATCGTCGCCATCGGCATCTACAACATCCCCACCTTCGCGCGCATCACGCGCGCCAGCGCCAACGCGGTGTGGGCGCGTGAATACATCCTGGCCGCACGCGCCAGCGGTCAGAGCACCTGGGCCATCACCTGGGAGCATGTGCTGCCCAATATCGCGTCGGTGCTGGTGGTGCAGACCACCATTCGCTTTGCCATCGCCATCCTGGCCGAGGCCGCCCTGTCCTATCTGGGTCTGGGCACCCAGCCGCCGCAACCGTCCTGGGGGCGCATGCTCAGTGAGGCGCAGACCCTGTTGTTCCAGGCGCCGATGCTGGCCGTCTACCCTGGCGTGGCCATCGCCCTGGCGGTGCTGGGTCTGAACCTCCTGGGAGATGGCCTGCGAGATCTGTCGGATCCCAAACTCGCGCGCAAACGCTAAACGCCGTCATGAACTTGCTGGACGTCCAGGACTTGCGCATCGAACTGCCTACGCAGCGCGGGCCGGCGCTGGCCGTGCTCGATGTCGGCTTCTCGCTCGCGCGCGGTGACACCCTGGGCTTGGTGGGCGAATCGGGCTGCGGCAAGTCGCTCACGGCGATGGCCCTCATGGGCCTGTTGCCCGAGGGGGCGCGCGTGTCCGGCAGCATTCGGCTGGACGGCCAGGAGCTGGTCGGACTGGATGAACAGGGCTGGTCGGCGCTGCGGGGTGACCGCATCGGCATGATCTTTCAGGAGCCCATGACCGCCCTGAACCCCGTGCACACGGTCGTGCGGCAGGTCGCCGAGCCGCTGCGCCTGCATCGAAATCTGTCGGCCGCACAGGCACGCGAGGCCGCCATCGCCCTGCTCGATCGCGTCGGCATCCCCGACGCCGCGCGGCGTGCCGATGCCTACCCGCACCAGTTCTCGGGCGGGCAGCGCCAACGCATCACCATCGCCATGGCTCTGGCCTGTGGGCCTGACCTCTTGATCGCGGACGAGCCCACCACAGCGCTGGATGTGACGGTGCAAAAACAGATCCTGGAGCTGCTGCGCGAGCTGGTCGACGAGCGCGGCATGGCCTTGCTGCTGATCTCGCACGACCTGGGCGTGATCGCTCGCAGCGTGGCGCGCATGATGGTGATGTACGGCGGCAGCGTGGTGGAAAGCGGTCCGACCGCCCAGGTGTTCGCGCAACGCCGCCACCCCTATACCCAGGGTCTGTTTGGCGCGCGTCCCGCGCTGTTGGCGCCGCGCGGGCAGCGACTGGTCACGATTCCCGGTGCGGTGCCCGAACTGGCCGACCTGCCGGCGGGCTGCGCCTTCGCGGGGCGGTGTGCCTACGTGGCACCCACGTGCCATCACACCACTCCCACCGCCACCGACCTAGGGCAAGGTCACGCGGTGCGCTGCATCCGGCTCGAGGCCATCCCAGCGCCCCCCGACACACGAGGTCACACACCATGATCGACGCCAGGCCTCCCTTGCTGCAGATAGAGGATCTGGTGCGCACCTACACGCTCCCGCGCGAGCGCCTGCTGCAGCCGGCCCCGACCGTGCAGGCCCTGCAGGGCGTGAGCCTCACCCTGCACACAGGTCGCAGCCTGGGCATCGTGGGCGAATCGGGATCGGGCAAGTCCACGCTGGCGCGCCTGGTGATGGCGCTGGACACGCCCACCTCGGGTCGGGTGCTGATGCAGGGCCGCGATCTGCATGCGATGAACGCGGCGGACCTGCGCCGCGCGCGGCGCGATTTTCAGATGGTGTTCCAGGATCCTTATGGCTCGCTCGATCCGCGCCAGACGGTCGAACGCATCGTCACGGAGCCGCTACGCGCCCAGCGCGAGGACACACCGGCGGACACGCGGGCCCGCGCCGCCGAGGTTCTGGATTCGGTGGGACTGCGCATCACTGACCTGGACAAGTATCCCCATGAGTTTTCGGGTGGTCAGCGCCAACGCATCGCCATCGCCCGCGCGCTGATCACGCGCCCGCGCCTGATCGTGGCCGACGAACCCGTGAGCGCACTGGACGTGTCGGTGCAAGCCCAGGTTCTGAATCTGATGCAGGATCTGCAGGCCCAGTACGGCGTGACCTACCTGTTGATCAGCCACGACCTCGCGGTGGTCCACCACCTGTGCGAAGAGGTGGCCGTGTTGTGGCAAGGCCGTATCGTCGAACAGGGTCCGCCCGATCGTCTGTTTCGCGACCCGCAGCACCCCTACACGCGTACCCTGCTGGACGCCGTGCTCGGCGCCTGACTTTTCTCCGCTCTCCTGGGCGCTGTGCGGCTTGCGACAGCCTTCTCTCCGGCCCAGCGCGCTGCACGGGTGGGAGCGGCAGGCTCCTCCCGATGGTCCGCAGCGCCTTCGCGCGCGGCCCGACGGGGCCCTCCGCCTACCGCCCCCACCCGCGCATCACGCACGCAACGCGTAAAG
>JBIKUT010000209.1:0-4469 GCA_044347465.1 Ramlibacter sp. | reverse complement strand
CTTTATGGGGGCCCAACAGCCCCCCCGAGACGCCACCGAACGCAGCGCCCATGCCGAAGGCGAGCAGCTTCATGTTGCGGGTGTTGATGCCCATGGCCTTGGCGGCGATCTCGTCTTCGCGAATCGCCATCCAGGCGCGGCCGATGCGCGAGAGCTCCAATCGGTGGCAGATGATGACGCTCACCACCACCAGCACCATGAACAGGTAGTAATACAGGGTGACCGAGGACAGCGTGAAGCCACCGATCTCCAGCGGCTTGGCCAAGGGCACACCCAGCACCGTGATCCCGTCGATCTGCCCCAGGCCCTTGGGGCCGTTGGTGATGTTGACGGGATGGTCCAGGTTGTTCATGAACACCCGGATGATTTCGCCAAATCCCAGGGTGACGATGGCCAGGTAGTCGCCCCGCAGCTTGAGGGTGGGCGCTCCCAACAGGATGCCGAAGATGCCGGCCAGCAAGGCCGCGAGCGGAACGACCAACCAGATCGGGGTGTGCAGGCCGTTCGGAAAGATCTGCGCAAACCATTCGAAGGTTTCAGCCAAATGCGGCGACGCCATCAGGCCATAGAGGTAGGCGCCAATGGCAAAGAAGGCGACGAAGCCCAGATCGAGCAAGCCGGCAAAGCCCACCACGATGTTCAGGCCCAGCGCCAGCAGCACATAGAGCAGGGCCATGTCGGCGGTGCGCACCCAGAAGTTGCCCATGGACTGCAGCAGCAAGGGCAGGAGCAGCAGCAAGATGGCCGTGACGACAAGGGTGCGCTTGTTCTGAAAATCGATCATGGTCAGCCCCTGTGCCTCAGGCGCGATCGGCCACGCGCTCACCGAGCAGGCCCGAGGGGCGCAGCGTGAGCACCACGATCAGGACCACGAAGGCGAAGATGTCGCTGTAGTGACTGCCCAGAACGCCGCCGGTCAGATCACCGATGTAGCCCGAACCAATGGATTCGATCAGGCCCAGGAGCACGCCGCCCACCACCGCGCCGGCCAGGTTGCCGATGCCGCCGAAAACCGCTGCGGTGAAGGCCTTGAGCCCCGGCAGGAAGCCCATGGTGTGTTGCACGGTGCCGTAATTCGAGGCGTACATGACACCGGCGATGGTGGCCAGCACGGCGCCGATGATGAAGGTGGCCGAGATGACGGTGTCGGGCTTGACGCCCATGAGCGCCGCCACGCGCGGGTTCTCGGCGGTGGCGCGCATGGCGCGGCCCAGGCGCGTGTAGTTCACGAGGTACATCAGCACCGCCAACGACACGGCGGTGACGCCCAGGATCATGATCTGCGTGGGGGTGATGACGGCACCGGCGACGTCGATGGGCGCGGTGGGCAGCAGCGCGGGGAAGGCCTTGTGATTGGGCTTGAAGATGATCATGGCCAGCGTCTGCAGCAAGATGGAGACGCCGATGGCGGTGATCAGGGGCGCCAGCTTGGGGCTGTTGCGAAGCGGGCGGTAGGCGATCTTCTCGATGGCGAAGTTCAGGCTGGCGGTGACCACGCAGGAAATCAGCAGGGCCACGATCAACAGCACCCAACCGGGCACGCCTGGCATGGCCTCCTTGGCGGTGACGATGATGGCCCAGCTCGTGAGTGCACCCACCATGAGCACTTCGCCATGGGCGAAGTTGATCAGGTTGATGATGCCGTACACCATGGTGTAGCCCAGGGCGACCAGGGCATACATGCTGCCCAGGACCAGGCCGTTGATGATCTGCTGCAGCAGGATGTCCATGAAACTTCTTTGTGTGACGCGCCGCCAACGATCCAGCAAGAAGCCCGCCAGCGGGCGGGCTGTGAAGCGTCGCGGATTGTAGCCAGCGGACCCCTGTGATCGCGCCGGGTTTTCCCGCGAAACCCCGCTCTGGCGCAGGGAAATCAGTCCGGCTTGTCCGAGGCCGCGCCATCGAGCGCGCGCAGCTGGCGCAGCTTCTCGGCGATACGGATCTCGAGCCCGCGCTCGACCGGCTGATAAAAGCGCGCAGGGGGCATGCCCTCGGGAAAGTAGTTCTCGCCCGCAGCGTAGCCCCCCGCTTCGTCATGGGCGTAGCGATAGCCCTTACCGTAATCGAGGTCCTTCATGAGGCGCGTAGGCGCATTACGCAGGTGCATCGGCACCGCGCGGGTGCCATCGCCCTGCACAAACGCGCGCATGGCCTTGTAGGCGGCATAAACGGCGTTGGACTTGGCTGCCACCGCGAGGTAGACCACGCATTCGGCCAGGGCCAGCTCGCCTTCGGGTGAGCCGAGGCGCTCGTAGGTCTCAGCGGCATCGAGCGCCAGGCGCAGAGCGCGCGGGTCGGCCAGGCCGACGTCCTCGGTGGCCATGCGTACCAGGCGGCGCGCGAGGTAGCGCGGGTCGGCACCACCATCGAGGATGCGCACGAACCAGTACAGGGCAGCATCGGGGTCAGAGCCGCGCACGCTTTTGTGCAAGGCGCTGATGGTGTCGTAGAACTGCTCGCCGCCCTTGTCGAAGCGGCGCATGCGCTCGCCTAGCACCTTGAGCAGCCAGTCGTCGGTGATCTCGGACAGGTGCTGCGCGCGGGCCGTGACAGCCAGAGTCTCGAGCGTATTGAGCATGCGCCGGGCATCGCCATCGGCATAGGCCACGAGGCGCTGCAAGGCCGCAGCTGCCAGCGGCGGCACCGCGCCCAGGGCCTGCGCGCGCGTGACCAGCTGCGCGAGGTCGTCCTCGGACAGGGGCTGCAGCACATAGACCGCGGCGCGCGAGAGCAAGGCCGAATTGACCTCAAAGGACGGGTTTTCGGTGGTGGCGCCGATGAAGGTGAAGAGGCCCGACTCGACATGCGGCAGGAAGGCGTCCTGCTGGCTCTTGTTGAAGCGATGCACCTCGTCGACGAAGACGATGGTGCGCTGGGGCGCCAGACCCGACTGCGCCAGACGAGCCTGTTCGACGGCCTCGCGGATGTCCTTGACGCCGCCGAGCACCGCGCTGATGGTGATGAACTGCGCGTCGAAAGCCCGCGCCATCAGGCGGGCGATGGTGGTCTTGCCCACACCGGGTGGGCCCCAGAGGATGCAGCTATGCGGCTGGCCGGACTCGAAGGCGATGCGCAGGGGCATGCCGGGGCCGAGCAAGTGCTGCTGGCCGATCACGTCGGCCAGGGTGGCCGGGCGCAGCTGTTCGGCCAGGGGCGAGTGCGGGGGCGCTTGCGGGGGGGTCACGGGGCAAGTGTAGGAGCGCGCTCAGGGGCGCAGCACGTCGGCCCCCGGCGGCGGCTTGAACTGGAAGGTCTCGGGAGGGAGCGACGGATTGATTTCCATCCGGCCAAAACGCAGCTCCGATTGCTGGCCCAAGCTGTCCAGGATCTCCAGCGCCGCGAGCTCACCGCCGCGAAAGCCGATGCGCACGCTGCGCAAGACACCCTCACGCGCCCGCGGCGTGGCCTGCACCCATTGCAGGCCATCGCGGTCGGGGGCGGTGGCCAGCTCAAACTCCTGGCGCAGGGCGGCGAGGTCAGAGGCGGTGGCGATCAAGGCAGCCGGCGTGGACCCCAGGGCTTGGGCCTGACGACGGGCGGTGACCTGGTTCAGATCGGGGTCGTGCAGCCACAGCGTCTGGCCATCGGCCACGATGGTTTGCGGGAAAGGCTTGCGGTAGGTGAAGCGAAAGCGGTTGGGACGCTGAAACTCGAAGCTGCCCGCGGACTGCTTGGTGCGCGGCGCTTGGCCCTCGCGCGCGGGCGCGGTGACCACTTGGTTGAAGTCGGTACGCCCCGAGCGGGTGGTGCGCAGGAAATTCTCGAGGGCCTCCAGGCCATCGGCCTGCGCGGCGGCGGGCTGTGCGCCAGTCAGCGCAAGCAGCCCCAGCGCCACCCCGAGGGTCAGCGACGCGTGGCGGCGGTTCATTCCGCAGCCCGCTGCGGCACGAGGATGTCGCGTTGGCCCGCGCCGTTCATGGCACTGACCAGGCCCGCCTTCTCCATGTCCTCGACCAGGCGCGCGGCGCGGTTGTAGCCGATCTTCAGGTGACGCTGCACGAGCGAGATGCTGGCCTTGCGATTCTTGAGGACGACTTCAACCGCCTGGTCGTACATCGGATCTTTCTCGCCGCCCTCGCCGCCTGCACCTGCACCTGCAGCGCCCTCGTCGTCGAGCGTGCCGCCCTCGAGCACACCCTCGATGTAATCGGGCTCACCGCCCTGCGTCTTCAAGTAGGCGACCACGCGATGGACCTCGTCGTCACTGACGAAGGCGCCGTGCACACGCACGGGCAGCCCGGTGCCGCTGGCCATGTACAGCATGTCGCCCATGCCCAGAAGGCTCTCGGCCCCCATCTGATCGAGGATGGTGCGGCTGTCGATCTTGCTGGACACCTGGAAGGCGATGCGGGTGGGGATGTTGGCCTTGATCAGGCCGGTGATGACGTCGACGCTGGGTCGCTGGGTGGCCAGGATCAAATGGATGCCGGCGGCACGGGCCTTCTGGGCCAGGCGGGCGATGAGCTCCT
>JBIKUT010000012.1:0-15845 GCA_044347465.1 Ramlibacter sp. | reverse complement strand
GGCGGGCACCGTGGTCGGAGACACGCTGCAGGCCTATCGCCGTAACAACACGTTGGGGGGCGCCACCACCTTTGGCATGAACGCCATCGTGCGCGAGGGCGATGGCGCGGTGCTGCGGGTGGGGCAGGCCGTGACGGCGTCCTGGGCGTTCTAGCCTTACTCGGCCTTGATGCCGGCGCGCCGGATGATCTTGGTGTAGCGATCGAGTTCCTGGACGATGATGCGGCTGAACTCCGCAGGCGTCGTGGCGTACAGATCGAAGCCCATGTTCTGAAGCTGATCGCGCACATCGGGTTGCGCCAGGATGGCGGCCACGGCCTTTTGCAGCTTGTCGATGATGGCTGGCGGGGTGCCAGCGGGGGCCAGCAGGCCCTGCAGGTTGTCGGCGACCACGTCCGGGAAGCCCGATTCGGCCAGCGTCGGCACGTTGGGCATGACCGCACTGCGGCGTGCACTGGTCACCGCAATCGCGCGCAGCGTGCCCGCCTTCACATGCGATGTGGTGGGCGGCAGCGCCGAGCAGCCGAAGGTGACCTGGTTGCCCAGTGCCGCCGCTACGACCGGGGCGGCGCCCTGGTAGGGAACATGCACCGCCTCGCCGTTGGCGGCCAGTTTCAGACCCTCGCAGGCGATATGCGGGGTGGTGCCGACGCCCGGTGTGCCGTAGTTGGTCGGCGTGCGCTTTTGCCTCAGTTGTGCGGCCAGGTCCGCCACGTTCTGAATGGGCGAGGAGGGATGCACGTAAATGATGTTGGGCGAGACGGCCGCATAGGTGATGGGGGCGAAATCCTTGATCGGATCAAACGGTGCCTGCATCGCTGGGTTCGAGACGATGTTGGAGCTTGAAAACAGCAGGGTGTAGCCGTCCGCTGGCGAGGTGGCTACCGCCTTGATGGCAATGTTGCCGCCCGCGCCCGTGCGGTTTTCAATCACGACGGGCTGGCCCAGCGAGTTCTTGAGGTTGTTGGCGATGACCCGGGCAATGACATCGGTGGGGCCGCCGGGCGCGAAAGGCACCACGATGCGGATCGGTTTGCTGGGGTAGGGCTCGGTGCTCTGGGCCAGCGCGGGGCCAGCCGACCACAGCGCGCACGTGGCGGCCAGTGCGGCGCCCAGTTGGTGAAGCTTCTTCATTGCGGTATCTCCTCTAGGTTTCAGGGTTTGCTTGTCACTCGGGCCGCTCTTGTTGGCGGTTCGGCTGTTTGCCAGTCGCTCGTGTCGAATTTCTCCGACACCACGAGCCGGTAGGGATTACTAGGTACGTAGAGTTCTTGAAAGAGGGCGGCCTTGCCGCTCGGTTCGATGGCCAGGAGGTCCAGGCGCACCCCGGCCCCGTCGGCTCGGAGGTCCAGGGCTCGACGCACCGGCGCTGGAAAAGGCAGCAGGTGCAGCGACTGCTCGATGTGTGAGATGCCGATGCGGTAGTGCTTGGCCAGAAGCAGCTTGATGTTGTGACTGGCCAGATCAGAAGGCGCGCAGGACATGAGCAGAGGAAACCGCAACGCGTCGACGTAGATGCGACTGAGGACGTTGAATTCGCGGTTGATGGAGAGCTTGCGGTCGATGCGCAGGATGCGCTTTCCGCTTTGCTGGAGCGGTGCCGACCAGGGCCCCTGGGCGGCGATCAATTTGCGGCCGATCAACTCCGAATAAACCGGCAGGAACCCCTGAGGTCCGACGAAGCGGCAGTGCAGCGGATGCTCGAGCAGCTTGTGCGGGTGTGCCACGAAAGAACCCGCTCCGCGGCGACGCAGCACCAAGCCGTCGCCGACCAGCGAGCCCATGGCGCGCTGGATGGTGCCGACACTCAGAGGCAGGGCGTCGGCCAGTTCAGTCTCGGTCGGTAGCTTTTGACCGGGCTTGAGTCGGCCTGATTCGATGGCGTGCACCAAGCCCGCATAGAGGCTCACATGCTTGGGCGTGCCCGTGTCCGCTTGGGCGAGCTTTTGGAGCACACATTCACGCCACTTGGCCTGCATGAAGAGAAAACCCTTGTTCACATCGCAATGAACTTACTCTATAGTAATTCCCGGTGCTGAATCAATGCCTGCGGACGCGGGCAAACCCTCGAATGCATGTAAATCCGACTTGGCAGGAGCGAGCGTGAAGGCAGCGGCCTTTCGATACGTGCGGGCGCAATCCCTTGAGCACTGCCTTGCGGTGCTGGCGGAGTATGGCGATGAGGCCCGCATCCTGGCAGGCGGTCAGAGCTTGCTGCCTTCGCTGGCGCTGCGCCTGAGTGCGCCAGCCGTGTTGGTGGATGTCAATCGGGTGGCGGCGCTGTCTGGCGAGCCCCAGGTGTCCGAGGACTGGGTGCGTTTGCCCGCCCTCCTGCGGCATGCGCAGTTGATCACGTCGCCGTTGGTGCAGGCGCATCTGTCCTTGCTGCATCGGGCGGCGCCCTGGATCGCGCATCCGGGCATCCGAAATCAAGGCACGGTGTGCGGCAGTCTGGCGGTGGGCGATCCGGCCTCCGAGTTGCCGGCCTGCGCGGTTGCATCGGGTGCGAGGCTGGTCCTCCAGAGTCAGGCGCGTGGCACCCGGGTCGTGCCGGCCCGCGAGTTCTACGTGGGGTTGATGCAAACCGCCTGCGCGCCCGACGAGATGATCGTGGCGGTTGAATTTCCGCGCATGGACGGTCTGCGTACGGGCTTTCGAGAGGTGGCGCGCCGCCGCGGGGATTACGCGATGGTGGGCCTGGCCGGTGTGGCGCGTCGCGGAGGGCGCGGCCTCACGCAGACAGGCCTGACGTTCTTCGGCATCGGCGATCGCCCGCTGCTGGCGGCCAGTATTGGCGCAGCGATTGAAAAGGCCGACACAGCCTCCCAAGCGGTAGCCCTGGCCCTGGAGGCCTACGCGCGCGACATCACGCCCAACGCCGATCTGTGGTGCTCGGGCCCCGCCAAAAAACACATCGGGCGCTCGGTGCTCGAGGAAGTTGTGCATGACCTCTTTCAGTGATCCCGCGCCAGGCACGGAGGTGACCGTGCACCTGCATGTCAATGGGGTGCCGGTGCGCGCGCTGGTCGATGCGCGTCAGCACTTGGGCGACTTTTTGCGAGAGTCGCAAGGGCTCAAGGGCACGCACATCGGGTGTGAGCATGGCGTGTGTGGTGCCTGCACCGTGCAGGTCGACGGACGTGCGGTGCGCAGCTGCCTGACGCTGGCGGCGCAGGCCGACTCGGCCGACGTGCGAACCATCGAGGGCCTCTCGCACGACCACGTGGTTCATGCCTTGCAAGACAGCTTTGTGCGTTGCCACGCGATGCAGTGCGGCTTTTGTACCCCCGGCATGGTGTTGACGGCGGCCGAACTTCTGAAGCTGCATTCGCACCCCACCCGCGAGGAAGTCAGGGAGTACCTGTCTGGCAATTACTGCCGCTGTACAGGGTATGAATCCATCGTCAATGCGGTGATGGACGCCGCGCAGACCTTGGCGAGGGAGGCCTAAATTGGCGGTCGATCCGACTCCCGCAGGACACGAGGGCATCGGCGCGGCCCTGCCGCGTGTGGGTGCCCACCGCTTGGTGCAAGGGCGTGCGCGTTACAGCGACGACCTCGAATTGCCTCGGATGGTGCACGTGTGCTTTTTGCGCAGTCCCTACGCCCACGCCCGCATCGTCTCGATCGACGCGCAGGCCGCCCGGCAATCCCCCGGCGTCGTCTCTGTCATGACCGGCCCCGAGTTGCGTGCGCACTGTGAGCCTTTCATGGGCGTCCTGACCCACTTGCCGGGCATGGTGTCGGCGCCGCAGTGGCCCTTGGCCTGCGAGATCGCGCGCTGGCAAGGCGAGCCCGTGGTGATGGTGGCGGCCCAGACCCGTGCGCTGGCCGAAGATGCGCTGGCCTTGATCGACGTGACGTGGGAGCCGCTGGAGCCGGTGGTGGATCCGCAGACCGCCTTGTCCGCGCAAAGCCCGGTCATTCACCCCGAGCTGGAAAAAGGCAATCTGGCCTACGAAGCGCGTGTCGACCGCGGTGACTACGCGCGCGAGATGGCGGACGCGAAACTGAATCTGACGCTGGATGTCTCGACAACGCGTGTGACCGCCGTGAGCCTGGAGCCGCGGGGGTTGGTGGCAGACTGGGATGCAGGCCGCAGTGAGCTCACCGTCTGGATGGGGACTCAGGTGCCGCACATGATGCAAAGCGTGTTGGCCCAGCACCTGCGCCTGCCGGAGAACCGGGTGCGGGTGGTGGCAGTGGAAACCGGCGGCAGCTTCGGCTTGAAGATCCACGCCTACCCGGACGAATTTGCCGCCGCGATCCTGTCGCGGCTGCTGGAGCGCCCGGTCAAGTTCATCGCGGACCGACTCGAGTCTTTCAGCAGTGACGTGCATGCGCGCGCCCATTGCGCCCAGGTGTCGATTGCGGTGGACGCCGATCTGCGCATTCGGGCCTTCGGGGTCGACGGCCTGCTGGGAATCGGCGCGTACTCCAAGCATCCGCGTGGCAGCGTCAACGAAGTACGCCATGTGGTCAATTTGCTCGGAGCGCCCTACCGCTTCGAGGCGCTGCACGCCCATGTGCGCGTGGCGTTTCAAAACAAAGCCCCGTATGGCATGTACCGGGGCGTGGGCCACCCGATTGCCTGCCTCTTGACCGAGGTGGCGCTGGAGTGCGCTGCGCGCAAGCTGGGGGCGGATCCGGTCGATTTCCGGCTTCGCAACTTCCACCGAGATGGCGACTATCCAGCCCAGCTTCTCTCGGGCACGAAGGTGGAAGGTCTGTCGCACGAAGCGTGCATGCACAAGTTGGTGGCCATGATGGACTACCCCGCGCTGCGACGCGAGCAGGCGCAGCAGCGCGCCGCCGGACGCTACGTGGGCATCGGCTTTGCATCCTTCATTGAGAACTCCAACCATGGCTCCGCCACCTATGGCCGTGGCGGCGCGCCGATCGCCGCCAACGACGGGTGCACGGTGCGTCTGCAGGCCGATGGGACAGTGTTGTGCGCCAGTGGCGCGGCCGACACCGGGCAGGGCGCCGAGACAGCGCTGACCCAGATCGTGGCCGACGTGCTGGACCTGCCGGCGTCGTCCGTGCGCATGCAGATGGGGGATACCGCATCGGCCCCGATCAGTGGCGGCAACTGGGGATCGCGGGGCACGGGCGTGGCGGGCGAGGCGGCCTTGCAGGCAGCGCGGGCCTTGAAAGAGGAAGTGATTCGCTGCGCCAGCCTCTTGTGGGCCACGCCTGTAGAACATCTGGCGCTGCGCGGCGCGCAGTTGTTGGACACGCGCAGCGGCCAAGCGGTGGGCTCGCTCGCCCAGCTTTGCCATGCGGCCTATGTGCGGCCCGACCTGTTCCCCGCGGGCCCGGTACCGCAGCTGGCCGTCACCCGTTTTTACGCCCAGCGTGATTACGAGGGCGGCATCTATACCAACGGAGTGCAGGCCAGCCTCGTCGAGGTCGACGTCCGCACCGGACAGGTCCGTTTGCTCCAACACTGGATCGTCGATGACTGCGGCGTGGTGATCAACCCGGCCATCGTCGACGAGCAACTGCGTGGCGCCGTGGTGCAAGGCATCGGCCAGGCCTTATTTGAGGGCTGTCTCTACGATGAGACTGGACAGCTAATGAACGCCACGATGGCCGAGTATCTGACGCCCATGGCAGGTGAGATGCCCGACATCCATGTGGGACACGTGGTCACACCCACCTGCTCATCGTCCCTGGGCGCCAAGGGCGCGGCGGAGGCGGGCCTGACCGGCGCGATCGCGGCGGTCGTCAACGCAGTCAACGATGCCTTGTCTCCGTTCGATGCGGTCGTCACCGACTTGCCCATCACCCCTGATCGCATCTTCAAGGCGATCGGAGCCATAGACTGATTTTTCGTCGGAGTCATCATGCGTATCCTGATTTACGGCGCAGGCGCCATTGGCAGCGACCTGGGCGCTTTGTTAACCGCCAGCGGCGAAGACGTCACCTTGCTGGCCCGCGGCGCGCAGTTGGCCGCGCTGAAGTCGGCCGGCGTGACGATTGAACGCAAGGGAAAGCCGCCGCAGCAAGTGCCCGTACAGGCCGCATCCGCCGAAGCATGCCGTGGCCCCTACGACGTGATTTTCGTGACGCTCAAGTCAACGCAGCTGGAGGACGCTGCGGCCGATATCGTGTCGCGCCTGCGCCCGGACGGGGCGATGGTGATGATTCAAAACGGGCTGCCCTGGTGGTACTTCGAGGGCATCGACTCGCCCTTCGCGGGCTCGCCCCTGCCGTGCCTGGATCCAAGCGGGCGGCTGCGGGCGCAGATTCCGCTGGCGCGTGTGGTGGGCGCGGTGATTTACCGGCCCGTCACCCAGCTCGCACCCGGAAAGATTTTCCTGCCCGAGATCATGCCGCCGCGACTGTGGATCGGCGAGGTGGATAACCGCATCTCGGAGCGGCTGCGTGCCATTGCCGACCTCGTGAGCCGAGCGGGCTTGCCCACCGAGCCGACGCCTGACATTCGGCAGGCCAAGTGGCAAAAGCTGATGATGAATTTGATCTGGAACCCGCTGTGCGCGATCACCCAATCGTCGCCGGGGCACATTGTCGCCAGCCCCTTGGCGGCGGACATGGTGCGCCTCATGCTGGGCGAGGGCAGTGCCGTGGCGCGCAGCGTGGGTGTGTCGGTTAAGGCTGACCCCGACGCCGAGCTCGAACGCATACGCGAGAACTTCACGCAGCAGCCGTCCATGCTGCAGGACGTTCGGGCTGGCCGCTCGATCGAATCCGATGCCATCGTCAATGCGGTGGTGGACATGGCACGTCTGACCGGCGTGCCCGTGCCCACCTTGAAATCCGTGGCGGCGTGGTTGGATGTTCTCAATCAGGCGGTGATTCGCCAGGGCCAAGGCATTGGGTTTTTGCCCAAGCCCTAGAGGGCTATCCTCTAGGATCTGTTTGACGGGCCCCATCGCACCCGCATGATGGCCTTCGTCGGCATGACCATGGGCCTGTGCCCGCCGCTGGCCACGCTGGTGGGCGGGCAGTTGCATGTGCGTCTGGGCTGGCAGTCGAACTTTGTTTTGCTGGCGGTGCTGGGGACGCTGCTGCTGGTGGCGGGCTGGCGCGGCTTGCCTGCGGCGGCACCTGCGCCTCGCAGCGACGCGCACTGGCTGGGGCAGCTGATTTCGGGGTATGTGCGCCTGCTGGGAGAGCGCGTGTTCCTGTTGTATGTCGCCTGCGTAGCCGCCACCACGGCCACCATGTACACATTCATGGCCGGCGCGCCCATCGTGCTCGGGGGCTACGGCGTGAAGCCCCAGCATCTGGGTTGGTACATCATGGCCGTGCCCCTGCCCTACATCCTGGGCAATCTGCTGGCGGCCCGCCTGGTGCACCGCCTGGGGGATCGCTGGCTCATGGGCCTGGGCCACGGCATCACGCTTGTCGGTCTGGCGCTGATGCTGTCGCTGGCCCTGGCGGGCGTGAACTCGGCGTTGGCGTTGGTGTTGCCGCTGACCCTCATGGGCGCGGGCCATGGCTTGTTGATGCCGCCTTCCCTGTCCGGTGCGGTGGGCGTGCTGCCCGCGCTCGCCGGCGCGGCGGCGGCGATTGCCGGCCTGTTGCAGCAACTGGCGGGTGCGCTCGGCGGCTACGCGGTGGGCCTGGTGACGCATCGCGACGGCGTGAACCTCGCGTGGATGATGCTGGCGCTTGGCGTGTGTGGGGCCTTGTCGATGCTGGGGTTGCCCCGGCGGGGGCGCTCGAATGCCGGGGTCGGGTGATTCGCTGTGTGGCGGATACGACGTGGTGGCTCGGCGCTCCCAGTCGTCGGGGTATCAGCCCTTGATGTCATGTCGCAGGTTTTCTCTTTCTCTTAAGAATGCTTTGCGCTTACTTCCGCGAGCCGTGTGCGATCGATGGGGGTGGGGAAAACTCGGCCCCCTTCCAGCGGGCCAGTGCCTAGGATGGACGGGTGCAAACTTGGCAGCTTGAACCGACGCCACCGCCTGGCCCGATTTCGGCCGACGCGGTGTGCTTGTTGTTCGGGACGCCCGCAGACACGACGCCCGCCAAGCGGATGCTGGGCTTTCTCGAGCGCTTGGTTCCCGTGGATTACCTCTCGCTCGTCGAGTACCTTCCCAATCGCCGTGAGCGCACGGCGACGCCCGAGCTCGTCGAGGGGCACTCTCGGGCTGGCGTGATCAACGTCACCCCCGATTGCTTTGCGCACTACCGCCGGTTTTTCTGGCGCCAAGACGATGCCACTCGCGTAGCCCACGAAGTGGGTCAGCGACAGCTCGAGGGCGTGTCAGCGATGCATGTCCAGGCCGACGAAATCCGCTTTGCCTCCTGGCGGCAGGAGATCTACGAGCGAGCGCATTTGGCGGGGCGACTGAGTTTTCTCTATGCGCCAGTGCCGCATCGCACGTTTGCCGTGAACTTGTACCGGGACCGCTCCCATGGCGACTTTCGTCCCGCCGAAATCGAGCGTCTGCTCGGCGTCGCGAGCTTGCTGCGGCAGGCACACAGCTTGAATTTGTGTAGCAGTCCCTTGGTGCGACAGGCGCCTCACAGAGCGCAGCGCATCGATCTGGCCGAAGCTGCCTTGCAGCGCAAGGTGCCCCAGTTGTCACGGCGTGAAGTGGCGGTTTGTGCACGAATTGCCTGCGGCATGAGCGCAGACGGAATTGCCGTTGATCTCGGAATCGGTCCGGCCACGGTGGCGACGCTGCGCAAGCGCGCCTATGCCAAGATCGCCGAGCACGGCATGGTCGCGGGTCGCCTGCAACTGGCCTCCCTCGTTCACTGAACCTCAACACAAGGCGCTTGTCCCCTTCGAGGGGGACACGGTGCGTCCAAGCCAGCCCCACCATCGTGTTTCATTGAGAACCCGGGAGTCTGGGGATGTGGCTGCGTAATTGTTGGTACGTGATCGCTTGGGAGCATGAGATCCCGCAAGCTGGATCACCCGAGCTTTTCACTCGAACCGTCTTGGGCGAACCGGTCCTGGTGATGCGCAAGGAAGACGGTGAGTTCGTCGCCCTGGCCGACCGCTGTTGCCACCGCGCCGCGCCGCTCTCCAAGGGCCGCAGAGAGGGCGATTGCGTGCGCTGTGGCTACCATGGACTCAAGTTTGATGCGGCTGGGACCTGCGTCGAGGCTCCGGGGATTCCTCTGATCCCCGAGAAGGCGCGCGTGCGCACTTACCCGATTGCCGTGCGTCACCGTTGGATCTTCGTGTGGATGGGGGATCCGGCACTCGCGGATCCCCATTTATTGCCGGACAACTTCTCGTGCAGCCACCCGGATTGGAAGCACAAGGCCGGTTACCTGCACTACGACACGCCCTATCTTCTGATTTGCGACAACCTTTTGGATTTCTCGCACCTGTCGTATGTGCACGAGAAAACCCTGGGCGGCAGCACGGCGATCGCGCAGGCCCCGACGCAGATCGAGCGCGTGGACGGCCCAGGCATGCCGGGGATCAAGGTCACGCGCCATGTGCCTCAGGTGCCGCCGCCGCCCTACTACCAGAAGATGCGTCGCTTCGCGCCGGGCACGCTCCTGGATCGCTGGTTTGTCTATGAATTTCTGCTTCCGGGTACCTTGCTGATGCACTCAGGCGGCCGTCCCAGCGAAGACGCACCAGACGATCTATCGCGGGCGGTGCGCCTGCATAGCTGCCAGACGCTCACCCCCGAGACGCAAGAAACGACCCATTACTTTTTCCAACAGTCGCATCCGTCCGATCAGGGCGATGACAGTCTGACCGAGGGCATCTATCAAAGCTTGGTGACGGCCTTCAATGAGGACCGCGACATGATCACCGCGCAGCACCGCAACATCCTGCGGGATCCCACAAGCCCCATGTTGCCCTTACCCATCGACGGTGCCCTGGTCCAGTTCCGCCGCCTCTTGTCTCAGCGAGTCGAGGCGGAAGGACGGGATCTATTGACCCCCGCTCATTGATAACAAACGGAGACCCTCATGCGACGCACTCTCTTCCTGCACCTGTTGGCCGCTGCCCTGGCCACGATCACGGCACCGGTTCACGCGCAGGCGAACTGGCCTAGCAAGCAAATCCGCTTTGTGGTGCCTTACCCGGCGGGCGGTGGGACCGATTATTTGGCACGCCTGATCGGCGAGCGGCTCTCCAAAAGCCTGGGACAGCCTGTTGTCGTTGAAAACAAATCCGGTGCAGCGGGCGCAATCGGCGTCGCGGATGTGGCAAAGGCCGAGCCCGATGGGTACACGGTGCTGATCACGATCAATGACCCGCTCGTGAACAACGTGGCGCTGTTCAAGTCGCTTCCCTATGACCCGCAGAAAGACCTGACCTTTGTCGCGCAGATCTTGCGCAGTCCCGCCTTGATCTCGGCGAACACCAGCCAGGGCATTAAGAGTCTGGAGGACCTGCGCAAGCTGGCTCAATCGGGTCAGAAGTTCAGTTATGCCTCCTGGGGTGTGGGCGGCTTGGGTCATCTCGCGGGAGAAACTCTGAACCGGGAAATCAAAGCCCAGATGGTGCACGTCCCCCAGCGCGGCGAGGGCCCTGTCGTCCAAGATCTGTTGACGCAGACGGTCAGCATCGGCCTGTCCAGTGTCGGAACCGCCAAGCAGCACGTGGCTGCGGGCAAGATCGTCCCCTTGGCGGTCATGAATCCGCAGCGCCTATCGGCCTTGCCGCAGGTGCCCACCATGAAGGAGCTGGGCTTTCGCGATCCTTTGTTTGAGTCCAGTGTCTGGATGGCAGCCCTGGTTCCCTCTCGCACGCCATCGGCCATCGTTCAGCGCTTGTCTAGCGAGATTCGCGCGATTGCGAATGCGCCCGACGTGCGCAGCTTGCTGGTGGATCGTGGGTTCGAGATGCACGTGACCACGCCGGAGCAGGCTACAGCGAACTACCGCGCTGAGTTCGACATCATCACCAAGCGGATCCGCGAGCTGGGGATCGAGCCGCAATAAGGACGGCGTCGGGCGCGCAGCCCCTAGCCCTCACGCACCTGGATCGCCGCCTGCATGCGCGCCCGCGAGGGCATGTTCACGCCCTCGCCGCGCCAGCTCAAGGCCGCGCGCTCCTCGTCGAGGCGCCGTGCCGTCTGGTCATCGCCCAGGAGGTCGCAGGTCTGCGCCATCAGGGCCAGCGCGCCCGCGCAATCGAGCACTGTGCCCGGTCGTTCGGCATCGAGCTGTTCGCGAAATGCCCGTAGCGCCTCTTCTAGGTGGGCTTGGGCCTCCTGTGCCTCCCCTTGGGCCAGCAGCACCCGTCCGATGTCCAGGTGGGCCAGCGCCAGGTCTCGTTGCCAGCCCTCGGGGTTCGCGCCTTGCTGCAACAGGCCCTGGCTGATCTTCAGGTTGGCTCGGTGGTGTGTGAGCGCCTGCGCGAGATCACCCTGGCCTTCCTGCAGCCAGCCCAGTTCGGCATGCAGGTCGCTCAGGGTGTCCAGCCAGCCGGCGTTGCGCGGATCCTTTTCCAGCAAGGACGTGTAGATCGCGAAGGCCTGTCCATAGCCGTCCTGTGCGTGCTGCAATTCGCCCCGCCAGGCGCATACCGACGCCAGGCGCGAGTGCGCGGTGGCCAGGGTCTCGCGCAGGTCGGAGTTGCCGCTGTCCTTTTGCGACAGCCCTTGCGCGATCTCGAGCGCGGTCTGGGCGTGGGTGGCCGCCTCGTCCCAGGCCTGCTGCGCCCAGCGCAAAGAGGCCATCCAGTTGTGCGCGTTGGCCAGGCTGCGTTGCCAGGTGGTGTTCTTGGGGGAGCGAGCGACCGCCTGCTGCTGGATCTCCAGGTTGCGCGCACCCAGAGCAAGCGCTTCGTCCATCTGACCCAGATCGCGCAAGATCGAGCTGAGGCGCCGCGCCTTCAGACCCAAGGAGCGCTGCCAACCTGGATTGCCCGGGTCTTTGCGAATCAGGCCCTCCACGATCTCCACGCTGCGGCGCGTGGGCGCCAGGGCCTGCGTCGGATCGCCCTTGGCCTGCAGCAGGCCGCCCATCTTGCCGTAGGAGTCCGCCAGGTCGCCCTGCCAGGTGGCGTGCGCCGGGTCCATGGCGGCCAAACGCTCGCTCACTTCCAGGCCTCGCTCGTAATCGGCCATTGCTGCGCCCAGGTCGCCGCGCGATTGCAGCAGCGAACCCCTGCGTTCATAGGCATCGCCCAGATTGCGCATGGAGTCGGTGTTCTCCGGGTCCTGGCGTGTCATGCGCTCTCGCAGCAGCACGCTTTGGCGTGCGCTTTCCAGGGCCTCGTCCAGGCGGCCCATGCTGTCCATCAGCAGGCTGATGTTGTGGTGGCTGATCGAGAGGGACCGCATCCACTCGGTCACGTCGGGTTCGCGGTCATGCAGGCTTTGCAGCAGCGCCTGGAACTCGCGGTATTCCACCAGCGCGCCCTCGAGGTCTCCCTTGGCCTTGAGCAGGATGCCGATGTTGTTGTGGCTGCCGCCCACTTGGCGTTGGTAGTTCGCGTTTTCGGGATCGGCCTGGCGCAGGGCCTCGCGCAGCGTGAGGGCGCGGCGGTGGGTGGCCAGGGCCTCGTCGATGTCGCCCTTGGCACGCAGGATGTTGCCGATCGCATTCAGGCTGTTGCCCACGAGCATCTGGTACTCTGAGTTGGCGGGATCGCCTGCCAGCAGGATCTCGCGCAGACCCAGTGCGACCTGCTGTTCGGCCAGTGCAGCCTCGATGTCGCCCTGGTCGCGGATGATCTCGGCTATGCGCACATGGTTGTCGCTGCGCGCTTTCGTTGCGGCCACCTGCGGGCCGCCGCTCGCCTCGAGTTGTTCCCAGACGGCCAGCGATGCGCGCAGCTCCAGCAGTGCCCCCGCGCTGTCGCCCCGCTGGCGCAGCACCAGCCCCAGCAGGTGCCGACTTTCGGCGGCGCGCGCCAGATCCGCCGCACTCGCCTCCGCTTGGGCGGCCACCCGGGCGGCCCAGCGTGCGGCGTGTTCGGCCGGCGGGTGGGCCAGCGAGAGCGCGCGCTTTTCCCAATGGCGCGCCACTTCCAGTGCGATGCGGTCCTGGGCCGCAGCGTCACGGGCCAGACCTTGCAGGCCAAACACATGCCGCTCGACGAAGGCAGGGACACTGGCCGCCGGCGACCGCGCGTCCCACGCGCGCAGCAACTCGGCGGCGAGTTGGGCGATGCCATCGTCGGCGTCGGTGGCGAACGGCCCGGCCACCGGCTGGCGCGTGCGCTCGTTGATGGACGTGAGCCAGCTGCGCAGGCTGGCCTGTGCGAAGCGCACGGTGTCCCAGGCCGGATCGTGCGCACCCTGATTGGATTGAATGGACACCATCGATCCGAGTTGTCCCAGTCGCCGCCGCACTTCGGTCACGGTGATGCCCAGCGCGCTGGCCAGGATGGCCAGCGGTGTGGGGTCGGGCGAGGCCAGCATCAGCGCCAGCAGCGGACGGATCTGGGCCTCGAACACGCCCGCCTGCACGAAGCGGCGTTTGAAGGTTTGCAGATAGGCCGCCTGCATGCCGCGTGGCAGCTCGATCGCGTCCTCGGGGTTGCAGCGACCTTGGCGGATTTCCTCCAGCAGCAGCACGGCGTACTGAAAGGCGCCCTCGCTGCGGTCGACCATTTGATCGAGAACCTCGGGTGTGGCGCTGCGCCCCTGTTCGGCCAGTTCGCGCTCCAGGTAAGCGCGCACGTCGGCGCGCTGCTCGGTGTCGTCGCCTGCTAGCAGGATCACCGGCACGTCGGACATCCAGGTCTGCACCTCGACATCGGGCTGGCTGGTCACCGCCAGTCTTAACCAGCCCGGTAGCTTGCGCCACTCCTGTCCGACCAGTTCGGCCAGGTCGTTGCTGCCATCGGGCTGGGTGGCTTCGTCCAAGGCGTCGATCACCACCATCCAGGTCGTGTCCGGCGCGGGGAAGTCGCCGGCCAGGGGCCCGACCAGCAAGGCGTCGAACAGCGCACGTGCGTCCTTTTCGATCTCGCGCTCCAGATCCAGCGCCATCAGGCGCGTGCGGTAGGTGTCCAGGTAGGTGGACAGCTGGTAGGCGATGGACAGGATGGCGCGGCGCGGGTCGCCCTTGTCCACATGGCCGGCCACGCAAAAGTGCACGGCGCCGGTCTCGCCCCACTGGTGGGCCAGCATCGCGGCGACGGCGCTCTTGCCCAAGCCGGATCCGCCACACAGCCAGACCACTTGTCCACCGCGCGGATCGTCCAGCCACTGGCGCAGACGCTCGAACAGCGACTTGCGGCCATGAAAGCGCGCCACATGGCGCTCGATGTCGCCCAGGTAGTTCAGTGGTTGCAGGATCCGCAGCAGGCGCTGCTGCCCGCCCTCGAAATCGAGCTTGTCTTGTTCGATCGCCTCGCACAGACGCGCCATGCGCACGTTGAAGCGATCCGGTTTTTGGGCCGCGGGCACCGCGTCGCGCCAATCCAGGTACTGGATACGACAGATCGAGGTGGGCGCGCCCCCAGGCACGTCCGTGAGCAGCACCGGGATGATGGTCTTTTGCCGCTCCAGCGCCTTGGCCAGCTCGTTCAGGCAATAGCCATCTGGGCGGCGTACCGAGTGCGGGGTCATGGTCAGCACCACCCGATCGCACCAGTCCAGTCCGCGCTCGATGCGGTCTTCCCAATCCAGGCCGATGCCCAGTTGCTCCTCGTCGAACCAGACCTCGTGTCCGCGCGCCTCCAGGGCCACCTTGAGCGCGCGCACTTCACCGACGAAGGTGTCACGGCCATAACTCAGAAACAGCTTCAGCTTGCGCGCAGGCTCCCCGGGAAGAGGGGTGGGGGCGGCGGTGGGGGCGGGCGCTGTTGTGGCGACGGGCGTGGCCACCGGCGCGGGGGGCGCTGCGGTCGTCGTCACCGCGGCGGCTTGCACGCTGGCCGCCCCAGGAAAGCGCTGCGCGATCGCCGCCAGCAGCCGTTTGCGATGCCCCACCGACTGCACGCCGATCTCGCGCAGATCGGCCGAATCCAAACGGGCCAGGGCCCACTCGTCGATATGGTGGGCCCGCATCGCGCTGGCGTAGTCGCCCAGGCCCAGCGTTTGCAGCCAGTGGCTGACTTTTTCCAGATCGTTGTCGGTGGGCAGTTGCATGGCGGCTTCAGTCCTTGGGCGTCTCGGGCCGTGTCCAACGGTGCGCCCACTCCAGCATCTCGGCCAGCGCATGCAGGATCGATTCGCGGGCGCGGTAGGTGTGGCCTTCGCGGGGCAGCATCACCAGGCGCGCGGTGCCGCCATTGCCGGCCACAGCGGCATACAGGCGCTCGGACTGCATCGGGTGCGTGCCGGGGTTGGGGTCCGTCTCCCCGTGGATCAACAGCAGCGGCGCCTGGATGCGGTGTGCGTGCGTGAAGGGCGAGACGCGGTGGTAGGTCTCTGGCGCCTCCCAGTAGCTACGGCGCTCCTGCTGGAAGCCGAAGGGGGTGAGGCTGCGGTTGTAGGCACCATTGCGGGCGATGCCGGCCGCGAACAAGTTGCTGTGTGCGAGCAGGTTGGCCACCATGAAGGCGCCGTAGCTGTGTCCCGCCACCACCACGCGCTGGCGATCGATCAGACCGCGCGCGTCCAGTGCATCGATGGCCGCAGCGGCCGAGGCCACCACCTGTTCGACGAAGGTGTCGTTCATGGTGCGGGTGTCGCCCACCACGGGCATGGCCGCGTCCATCAACACCGCCCAGCCCTGCGTCGCAAAGTAGGTGACCGAGGCGCCCACCGGCCGCACATAGGCCTGGGCCGAGGCGCGCACCTGGCCCGCGGTGCCGGCATCGGCGTGGTCCACGGGATAGGCCCAGATCACCAGCGGCAGGCGCTCGCCTTCACGTCGCGACTTGGGCAGGTACAACGTGCCCGAGAGCGGCACGCCGTCGGCGCGCGGGTAGCGAAAGATTTCGCGGGTGACGCTGTCCATGCGCAAGGCGCCCTCGGCGGGCGTGGTGA
>JBIKUT010000208.1:0-4480 GCA_044347465.1 Ramlibacter sp. | reverse complement strand
GACCTCGTCAGCCACATTGACCGCAGGCTTGGCGGCCGGTTTGGCGGCTGTCTTGGTGGCTGTCGTAGCAGCCGCAGCCTTGGCCATCAGAGGCCTCCGAGCACCAGTTTGGCCAATTTGGGCGAGCGCAGCATCGCCGGCAGCTCGCCGCCTGCCGCCACCAGATCGCGGTGCAGGCTAAAGCGCAGGTCGTTCGGGATGTCCTCGTGCATCAGGAAGGCGGTGAGGTTGTCGGCATGTGCCGGCGTTTGCTTGTACCGGGGATCGACCAGGGCGAGAAACAGGCGCGTGCAGATGGTGGCGATGCGGTCGACCCGCTTGGCCGCGCCGGGGCCCTTGGCCAGCTGCGCGATGCGCTTGGCCACTGGCGCGAAATCCTTGGCGTCCAGGATGTCGTCCGGGTTGATCAATTCCTCGAGGTCGTCGTTGACGAAGGCCAGGAAGGTGGTGGCGGTGATGCTGTCCAGGGAGCTCTCGGCCAGCACGCGCACCAGCTCGATGTCTTTCTTGAGGTCGGCGATGCCGCCGACCTGATCGAAGAACTGGGCCAGCGTGCGCGGTGTGGTGCGCTTGCCGGTGATCACCTCGGGGTAGGTCAGAACAAAGGCGATGCCGCGCGAGTCGACGCCGCTGGCGCTGGCCCACCGGCTCCAGGCCTTGAGGTCGAACACCATGGTCAGGTGCAGCATGCGCGTGAGCATGGCGTCGTCCATGGTGCTGACCGAGTAGTCGCCGCCCTCGGGGTTGGCGGTGCAGACGATCTGCCATTTGGGCGGCAGCTTCCAGGAGAACATTTCGAACTCTTGCAGCAGCTGCATGGTGCCGCGCAGGATGCGGTCGTCGGCGCGGTTCAAGTCGTCGAGCAGCAGGATGCCGGGGCCGGTGTCGTCTTCGCGCGGGACCCACTCGGGCGCCATGTAGATGGTGGTCTCGTCGCCTTGGACGTCGGGGTTGGGGTCGTTGCGCACGGGCAGGCCGTGCAGGTCGCCCATTTCCTCGAACTGCGCGGGCGCGCAGTAACGGAACTTCCAGCCGTTGGCCGCGGCGAAGGACTTGACGATGGCCGTCTTGCCGATGCCGTGCAGACCCCAGATGCAGATGGGGGTGGGGCGCTTGCCCTGGCCGTTGGGGTTCTCGCGCGCCGACTTCTCCTCATTGGCCAGGTTGGTGCGAAAAATGTGTTCCAGAACGCGTGTAACAGCCTCGCTATCAAGCTGCGCGCCGTAAGTGGTGTAGGAGTCAGACATGGGAAGACCGCTTTCGCTGGGAGGATCGGCTGAATAAGCAGCCTGGGATTCGGTGTTTAAGCACCTGTGGTGAAATAATTATATTGATCAAAATAAGAATAAAAGTCCCACAAAAATGGTCGGATCTGATTCGTAGAAAAGAGGTAGACACATGGCCAAGCCTTTGATGGTGACGCTGGGCACTGAAACATTCAGCTTCAGCCTGAGCGAAGTCGAGCGCGCAGACCTTTACGGCAGTCGCAAACGCCTGCCCACCGATGCCAGCGGGCGCACCTGCACCCGCGCGGCGCTGACCCAAGACGGCAGCCTGCTGATTGCCTCGGGGATGTCGGGTCAGGGCTACTTCAATGCCGCTGGCCAGTACGTCTCGCGCGGACAGCTGGTGGGCGTGGACGCGCAGGGCGCTGTGGTCCAGAGCCAGCCTTCCACCCTGGGCCTGCCCCAGGCGCTGCAGGGGCCCATCGATCCGGCCTTGGTGCTGGATCTGGAGCTTTTGAGTGTCTATCTGCTCGCGCCCGAGCAGGCCAGTGGCGCGCTGCTCGATCGCCTCAAGGCCGGGGAGATCTACGCCTGCGACTTCAATTACGCCGCCAGCCTCGAGGTGGAGCGCGCGTATCTGCTGGCCAATGACCAGGGCGTCTTCGCCCTGGTGGGCAAGCCGGTGACGGTGGGCTGGGTGGAAGAGGGCGCGCGCTTTGCGCCCCCGGTGGAGGCCGCAGAAGCCTCTGACGACCTTGATTTTGAAATGCTCTGAGGCCCGCCATGTCGAACAACATCCATCTGGCCAACGCCAAGGGCCGCGACGCCTTCGTGACCCTGGCCACCCTGAAGGCGCCGGCCGCGCCCAAGCTGTCCTTGCCGGGCGATCCGGTCACTTTCCGCCGCTACGTCACTTGCACCGAATCGGGCACCCACGCGGCGCTCACCGCGCTTTGGGGCGACAACTACGCCACGCAGCTGGTCGAGGGCGACCCCGAGGTCGATCTGGAGCAGGTGGGGCAGTTCATCGAGCAGCTGCAAACCATCTACCTTGACCCCGACGGCAAGGTGTTGACGGTGGAGCCCCAGATGATCGAGGTGCTCACGCACCCTGATGGCTCCGAGCGTGAGCGACGCGCCCCGCAAGAGACGGATTCGAATACCGGCTCGGCCCTGCCCGTGCGCTGGACGGGTAAGCGCATCGACCTGGCCGAGGCGGTGCGCAAATTCAGTTTCAAGCGCCGCATGCAGCTGCGTCACAGCGATGGTCTGACCTACGAGTTCTTGTTTGGCATGGCCAAGGAGCTCGGTGAATCGCGCAGCGTGATGTTGCTAGGCACGGGCGAGAAGGGCACGGGGCCACTGGTGTTTCAGGCCAATGGCCGGCCCTATCGCGGCTTCCTGGAGGGCCAGGTTCAAGGCACCTCGTACCGACTGACCTTGCTTTTGAGCGATATGGAGTTGAAGCGGCCTGCCGCCCCGACCGGAGGTGCCGCATGAGCGCCGCGCCCTACACCGGCGGTCAGGCCTTCGGGGCCGGCCTGCGCGACGCGCGCCTGGCGGACGCCGCCTTGCTGGAGACGCTGCAAACCTACAAACGCCGCGTGGCGGGTACCTACCGCGCCTTGCCGCCTGCGCGTCTGGGCGAGCTCAGTGCCGCCCCGATGTGGGTGACCCGCAAGATCGACGGCGAGACCTGGTTTCTGGTGAGTCAGTCGGGTCAGGTGTTTCTGGCCAGTCCTTCGGGGCGTGTGCTGGCGGGCGATCTTCCGATCCTCAAGCAGGCCGCCAAGTTGCCCGAGGGCAGCATCGTGGCGGGCGAGTTGTATGCGCGCGCGCCTGATCGACGTGAGCGCGTGGGCGATCTGGCCGCGGCGCTGGCGCGTGACGGCGCCGACGCACCCGACGGCATCGCCTTTGCCGCCTTCGATGGCGTGCAACTGGCGGGGCAGCCGCTGCCGATTGCCTACGACGAAAAGCTCCAGGCGCTGTCGGCCTGCTTGCCCACAGGCACTCACTTGCAGGTGATCGAGGCCCTGGCGCTGCACACCGGGCTGGAGGTGTTCCAGCATTTCGAATCGAAGGTGCTGCCTACCGGAGGCGAAGGCCTGGTGGTGCGCCATGCCAGCGGCATCATCTACAAGGTCAAGCCCGAGATCAGCCTGGATGCGGCGGTGATCGGCTACACGGTCAAGGCCGATCAGCCGCAGGCGTGTCGCTCGCTGCTGCTGGGGCTGCGCACCGAGGGCGGCGTGTTCGTGGTGGCGGGCGCTTGCGGCAATTTGGGCGATGACGCGCAGCGCAGCGCCTGGTTCTCGCGATTGCAGCCTTTAGTGGCCACGTCGCAGATTCGCCGCGCCAGCGACAGCGGCGGCCTCTACCAATTTGTACAGCCCAAGTTCGTCGCCGAGTTCACTGTGACCGACCTGCAAGGCGAGCTGTCCGATGGTAGCCGGCCCATGGCGCAGGCGGCGACCTTTGGTGAATCGGGTTGGGTACGGGCGGGCTCCATGCCGTCCGCCAGCCTGATTCATCCCGTCTTGCAGCGACTGCGCGAAGACAAGGCCGCCGACGAGACCGGCGTGCGTTTCGCGCAATTGCAGGACTACCTGCCTGCCGCCTCGGCCGCTCCGGCCGCTGCAGCATCCGCCGCCTTGCCCGCCAGCACGCTGGTGCGCCGCGAAGTCTGGACCAAAACCACCAAGGGCCAGTTGGCCGTGCGCAAGCTGCTCGTGTGGCAGACAAACAAGTCCGAGAGCTCGCAGCGCTATCCCGCCTATGTGGTGCACTGGACCGACTACAGCGCCGGTCGCGCCGAGCCCCTCGATCGGGATGTGCGCCCCGCACCGGATGAAGCCGGGGCGCAGCAGATCGCCCAGGAGTTCATCGACGCGAACATCAAAAAGGGTTGGGAAAAGGTGGGGCTCTGAGATGGCGGAACGACTGAAACCTCTGCGTGGCGATGGCGCCAAGCTGCTCAAACTGGTGACCGAAGCCGAGGACCTGCAAACCCTGGAACAGGCGCTGGAGTTGGGTGCCGCGCTGGGCCAACCGGCAGAGGGCCTGCTAGATGGCGTGGAGGTCAATGGCGCCGGCGAGCTGGTGCTCAGCTCGCGCTTTCGCGGCACGCAGGCCACGCAGCCGGCTTTCGATGCCTTGCTGATTCACCAGCTGTCGATGGCGCTCGAGGGCACGCCCGAGGCGGCGCTGCGCCGCTCGGTCCGACGGCTCGAACTCGCGTGTCGGACGTTGCC
>JBIKUT010000207.1:0-4483 GCA_044347465.1 Ramlibacter sp. | reverse complement strand
CGCCTTGGCGCATGGACAGGTTGACCGGCTGCTGGATCTGCTTGTGCAGCTCGCGCATGGGCATCAGGGCGGCATCGCGCACGCTCAGACGCCCCTTGACCAGGTTCCCCAGCTCCAGCAGGCGCATGCCCAGGCGGTAGCTGCCCGCCTCCGGGCGATCGACGAAACGGCCAATGGCCAGGTCGTTGAGGATGCGGTGGGTGGTGGAGGGGTGCAGCCCGGTGCGCTCGCTGATCTCCTTGAGCGGCATGGGCTCTTCCCGCGAAGCCAGAACATCGATGAGCGCGAACATGCGCTCGATCACCTGGATGGTCGGCGTGGGGGGTGCTGCGCCGTCGGTCTTCTTCATGGGCAAGCCTTGGAGTCTGCCCTATTTTATCTTATGAAACGCTATTTGCCATCGTGGCTTTCGACCCAGGTGCCGTCGTGCAACACCTCGAAGGGGTGGAAGCGCGCCTTGTAGTTCATCTTGGGGCTTTGCTCGATCCAGTAGCCCAAGTAAACGTAGGGCAGGCCCAGCTGGCGGGCCTGCGCGATCTGCCACAGGACGCTGTAGGTGCCGTAGCTGGTCCGGGGATCGGGTTCGTAGAAGGTGTAGACCGCCGACAGGCCATCGCCCAGGACGTCGAGGATGGAGACCATGCGCAGCGCGCCCGCCGAACCGTCGGGCTCGGTGTCGCGGAACTCGACCAGGCGCGAGTTGACTCGGCTTTGCAGCAGGAACTGGGTGTACTGGTCGATGCTGTCGTGGTCCATGCCGCCGCCGCAGTGGCGACCGGCCTGGTAACGCAGGTACAGCTGGTAGTGCTCGGGCACGAAGCACAGCCTGAGCACACGGGCCTGCAGGCCCGCGTGGCGGGCCTGGGCGCGCCGCTGGCTGCGATCGGGCTGGAAGTCGGCCGCCCGCACGCGCAGCGGCACACAGGCGCGGCAGCCATCGCAGTAGGGGCGGTAGGTGAACATGCCGCTGCGCCGAAAGCCGTTGGTCACCAGCTCGGAGTAAGCGTCGTTGTGGATCAGGTGGCTAGGGGTCGCGACCTGAGACCGCGCCTGGCGCCCGGGCAGATAGCTGCAGGGGTAGGGCGCCGTGGCATAGAACTGCAGCGTCTGGAGCGGGAGATCCTTGAGATGCGTCACGCGGTGGGCTGGGGCGTCAGGAGTTCGCGCCAGTATAAGGAGTCAAAGCGCCAATCGAGGGCCACTTGGTCGGTGTGCGTGGCGACCCGTGCGACGAAATCGCTGCGCGGGATCTCGCGCGCGCCCAGCGAGGCCAGGTGGCGGGTGTTCTGTTGGCAGTCGATCAGCTCGATCGCGTGTGCCCGGCTGAAGGCGACCAGGGCGGCCAGCGCGATCTTGGAGGCGTCGGGCACGCGCGTGAACATGGACTCGCCAAAGAGCGCCCGGCCCAGGGCCACGCCATACAGCCCCCCGGCCAACTCGCCATCGATCCAGGTCTCGACGCTGTAGGCGTGGCCGGCGCGGTGCAGGGCCTGGTAGGCCTGCACCATCTGCGGAACGATCCAGGTGCCGTCCTGGCCCTCGCGCGCGCTGGCGGCGCAGGCGGTGATGACGCGGTCGAAGGCGCTGTTGAAGCGGACTTCACAGCGCGGATCCTGGCTAAAGCGCTGCAGGGTCTTGCGCAGGGAGCGGTGCAGCCGGAATTCAGCCGGGAACAAGACCATGCGCGGGTCGGTGCTCCACCACAAAATGGGCTGGCCCCGGCTGAACCAGGGGAAGATGCCGGCGCGGTAGGCGCGGCACAGGGTGTCGGTGTCCAGGGTGCCGCCGGCCGCGAGCAGGCCGGGGGCGGAGGCGTCGGGGCCCCAGGCTTGTCCGGTGTCCGGAAAAGGCTCACCAGGTTCAAGCCATGGCAGGGGCGGTTCGCGCCGGGTCATGGCGGCCATTATCATCTCGGGTTTTGCCCCTGAGTACCTCGCGGCGCCACACGGCGTGACGAGGCTGCGGTGGCCTGATTACAGCTTCATCTGGGTGGGCAGCCAGGTGACGATGCCGGGCACGAAGTAGACCAGCATCACCGCGCCGATCATGAGGAAGAACATCGGCATCGAAACCTTGGCGATGTAGGGCAGCTGCCGGCCCGTCATGCCCTGAAGCACGAACAGGTTGAAGCCCACGGGCGGCGTGATCTGCGCCATCTCGACCACCAGCACGATGAAGATGCCAAACCAGATCGGGTCAATGCCGGCCTTCTGGATGGTTGGCATCAGCACGCCCATGGTGAGAACGACCATCGAGATGCCGTCCAGGAAACAGCCCAGGACGATGTAGAACACCATCAGCGCCATGATCAGGGCGAAGTTACTCAGACCTAGGCTGCCGATCCACTCGGCCAGGTGACGGGGCAGACCGATATAGCCCATGGACAGCGTGAGGAAGGCCGCGCCTGCCAGGATCAAGGCGATCATGCAGTACAGGCGCGTCGCCGACATCAGCGATTCCCAGAACACGGTGCGGGTCATGGAGCCCTGCACGATCGAGAGCACCAGAGAGCCGAGCACGCCCACTGCAGCCGCTTCGGTGGCGGTGGCGATGCCGGTGTAGATCGAGCCCAGGACGGCGGCGATCAACACCACCACCGGAATCAAGCTGCTGGAGGCTTGCAGCTTTTCGCGCAGGCTCATGGGCGGATCGCGCGGTGGCACCTGGTCCGGGTGGCGCAGGGCCCACACGGCGATGTAGCCGGAAAAGAGCAGGGCCAGCAAGATCCCAGGCAGTACGCCGGCGATGAACAGCTTGGCGATCGAGACGTCGGCCGCGACGCCGTAGACGATCATGATGATCGAGGGCGGAATGAGCAGGCCGAGGGTTCCCGAGCCAGAGAGGGTGCCGATCACCATATCGTCCGGGTAGCCGCGCTTTTTCAACTCGGGCAGCGTCATTTTGCCGATCGTGGCGCAGGTGGCCGCACTGGAGCCCGAGACTGCGGCAAAGATCGCGCAGCCGACCACGTTGGTGTGTAGCAGCCGACCGGGCAGGGCCTGCATCCAGGGCGCCAGGCCCTTGAACATGTCTTGGCTTAGACGTGTTCGAAACAGAATCTCCCCCATCCACACGAACAGGGGCAGGGCGGTGAGCGTCCAGCTCGAGGCGGAGCCCCAGATGGTGACGGCCATCGCGTCGCCGGCGGGCCGCGCGGAGAACAGCTGCATGCCCACCCAGGCCACGCCCGAGAGCGTCAGGCCGATCCAGACGCCACTTCCCAAAATCAGGAACAGGGTCAGGACCAGCAGGCCCGTGATCATCAAGTCGTTCATGTCGACTCACTCATTTCGCAGCATCTCGGCTTCGGCAGGCGTCTGGCGTCGGCCGGTGATCTCCAGGATCCATTCGTCAACGAAGGCCAAGGCCAGCAAGCTGGTGCCCAGGGCCATCGTCAGCTGCGGGATCCACAGCGGCGTGGCGTCGTTGCTGGTGGAGATGTCGTGAAATTCCAAGGACTGCCACACCAGGCGGCAGCTGTAGAAGGCAAAGAGCGTGGCCAGCACGCTGGCCAGGCCCAGGCTCCAGATTTCCAGGGCGCGCCGCGCGGATCCTTGCAAGGCGCCGAGCAGCAGGGTGACGCGTATGTGCTCGCCGCGCTTAAGGGTGTGGGCCAGTGCCAGAAAGCCCGCGCTCGCCATCAGGTAGCCCGCGTAGGCGTCGGTGCCACGCACATGGAAATGCAGCTGGCGACTGAGGATGGACAGCAGCACCATCGCCAGCAGGCCGATCATCAGCAGGGCGGCCAGCGCGCCGGCGCCGTCGTAGACGGCGTCCAGCAGCCGGCGCACCCCGCTGGGAGCCGTATCCGCTTTAGCGGTTGAAGGCATCGACGATGGCCTTGCCTTCAGGGCCTGCCTTCTCCAGCCACTCCTTCATGATGGTCTCGCCGACCTTTTTCATGTCAGCCTTCAGTTGTGCCGAGGGCGGTGTGACCGTCATGCCATTGGTCTTGAGCGTTTCCAGCGTGCTGGTGTTGACCTTGCGCGATTCGGCCCAGCCCCGCGCTTCGGCATCGGCCGCGGCTTTGAGCACCGCATCTTGCGTGGGCTTGTCCAGGGCGTCGAAGGCGCGCTTGTTGGCGATGACGGCGTTTTTGGGCAACCAGGCCTGCACGTCGTAGTAGAACTTCAGGTGCTCAAACAGCTTGCTGTCCACGCCAGTGGCGCCGGAGGTCATGGTGGATTCGACTACGCCGGTGGCCAGCGCCTGCGAGAACTCGGCGGCCTGGACGGTGACGGGCTGCGCGCCGACCAGTTCGGCGATGCGCGAGGTGCTGGGGCTGTAGGCACGCCACTTGATGCCCTTGAGGTCGGCGGCGCTGTTAATGGGCTTCTTGCTGTAGATGCCTTGAGGCGGCCAGGCCACCGAGTACAGCAGGATCATGCCCTGCTCGGCGAGCTTCTTTTCCAGCAACGGCTTTTGGGCGCGATACAGCTTCATGGACGAATCAAAGCTGTCGGCGAGGAACGGCAGGCCGTCA
>JBIKUT010000011.1:0-15942 GCA_044347465.1 Ramlibacter sp. | reverse complement strand
GACGACACCCGCTTTCGCGATGAGATCGCCAAGCTGGAAGTGGACATCGTGGCCCTGGAGATGCTGGTGCTGCGGGTGCTGTCGGCCGAGAAATCCGGCAAGAACTCGCTGGACATCGCGGGCCTGCTCAAGATCCGCGGCAGCGAGATCCAGCAACGCTACGCCGAGCTGATGATGCTGGCGGCGGGGCCCTACGCCTTGCCCTTCATCCGCGAAGCGATGGAGGCCGGCTGGCAAGGCGACTTCCCCGGCGGTGCCACCGGCCTGGCGCCGCTGGCCGCCACCTACTTCAACATGCGCAAGACCACGATCTACGGCGGCTCCAACGAGGTGCAACGCAATATCGTGGCGCAGACGGTGCTGGGCTGATCCGGTCCGCACGCACCCCAAGGAACTGACATGGACTTCGATTTTTCCGACGACCAGGAACAACTGCGCGACGCGGTACGCAAATGGGTGGACCGCAGCTATGACTTCGAGCGGCGACGCGCTGCGGTGCGCGCAGGCGGCTTCGATGCCGCGGCCTACCGCGAGCTGGCCGAGTTGGGCTTGACCGGCTTGTACGTCCCCGAAGGGCATGGCGGCATGGGCATGGGCCCGGTCGAGGCCATGGTGGTGATGGAAGAACTCGGACGCGGCATGGTGCTCGAGCCCCTGGGCCAGACCCTGATCGCCAGTGGCGTGATCGCGGGCTACGCGCCGCAGGACGTGCAGGCGCAGTGGCTGCCTCGCATGGCGAGCGGGGAGGCGCTGGTGGTACTGGCCCACCAGGAGCGGGCGGCGCGCTGGCAACTCGATCGCTGCGACGCGCAGGCCACGCAAACTGGCGACACCTGGCGAGTGACGGGCACCAAGAGCGTGGTGCCTGCGGGTGACCATGCCGATGCCTTCCTGGTGCCGGCGATGCTGCAGGGCGTGATGGGGCTGTGGCTGGTGCAGCGGCAGGGTGCCGGCGTGGTCACGCGGGGCTACATCACCCAGGACGGCAGCCGCGCCGCCGAGGTGGTGATGACCGACGCACCCGCCACGCTGGTCACGCGCGAGGGGCTGACCGCCCTGGAACACGCGGTGGACATCGGCATCGCCGCGGTCTGCGCCGAGGGGGTGGGGGTGATGGACAAGACCATGGCGCTCACCGCCGACTACATGAACACACGCAAGCAGTTTGGCGTGGCCATCGCGAGCTTTCAGGCGCTACGCCATCGCATGGCCGACATGAAGATGCAGCAGGAACTGGGACGCTCCATGAGCTACTACGCCAGCCTGAAGCTCAACGCACCGACCGAGGAACGCCGCACGGCGATGGCCCGGGCGAAGTACCAACTGGGCGTGGCGATGCGCTTCGTCGGTCAAAACGCGGTGCAACTGCATGGCGGCATCGCGGTGACCGACGAATACATCGCCAGCCATTACTTCAAGAAGCTCACGCAGCTCGAATTGAGCTTCGGCGACAGCCTGCACCACCTGGGGCAGGTGTCGGCGCGGATGAAGGAGACGGCGGGAGTATTTGCATAACCCCCCGAAGCGGCCGCCTCCCCCCTGAAGGGGGGCGCCGCCAGCGGCCCGGCGGAGCCGGTTCCGCGGCGGCCAGAGAAAAACCCGCGCGGCTTACGAGCCTGCGACAGCCCCCAGTGAGCTTCAGGCGTACAGCCTTGAGGTTCGCGGCAGGTGCGCCATCAGGAACTCCATCTGGTCGGCCAGGATGCGGCGATTACGCAGGATGAAGTCTTCCCAGAGACTGGGCACATAGGGCGCGTACAGCAGGGGCATGTTGGCCTGCTCGGGGGTGCGACTGCTTTTGCGGTGGTTGCACGCGCGGCAGGCGGTGACGACGTTCATCCAGTGGTCGCGCCCGTTTTGGGCGAAGGGGATGATGTGCTCGCGTGTGAGTTCGGATTCGTGGTGCTGGCAGCCGCAGTAGGCGCAGATGTTGCGGTCACGGGCAAAGAGCTTGCTATTGGCGAGGCCGGGCTTGAGATCAAAGGGGTTGATATTGGGAACGCCCTTGGTGCCGATGATGCTGCTGACCGCGATGACCGACTGCTCGCCGGTGGCGGCGTTGTGGCCGCCGCGAAAGACTGCCACTTGCGCACCCACCTCCCAACGGACTTGGTCGGCAGCGTAATGCAGCACGGCCTGTTCGAGTGAAATCCAGGACTGCGGCAGTCCCTGGGCAGACAGCTTCAACACCTTCAAGAGACTTCTCCTTGAACGACGCGAACCACGGAACAACTTAGCCCTGACAATATAACCTCATTCCATGACAGCGAACCTCCCTGGCGCAGCGGGCGCGGGGCCCGGCCGCCATCCACACCCTATCCTTCGCGATGCAGATTTTTCGCGGCTTCCACCACCCGGACATCGCACCGGCTTGCGCCCTGACCATTGGCAATTTCGATGGCGTGCATCGGGGTCACCAGGCCATGCTCGCTCTGTTGAACAACGAAGCACGCCACCGGCGGGTGCCCAGTTGCGTGCTGACGTTCGAGCCGCACCCACGCGATTACTTCGCAGGCGCGCTGCGCAAGCCCGAACTGGCGCCCGCGCGCATCGCCACGCTGCGGGACAAACTCACCGAGCTGGCGGCCTGCGGAGTGGCGCAATGCGTCGTCGTCCCCTTCGATGAACGCCTGTCCAGCCAGCAGCCTCAGGCTTTCATCGACGAGGTGCTGGTACGGGGCCTGGGCGTGCGCTATGTGCTGGTGGGCGACGACTTCCGCTTCGGCGCCAAGCGCAGCGGCGACTACGCGATGCTCGACGCCGCCGGGGCGGCCGGGGGGTTCGACGTGGCCCGCATGAACAGCTACGAGGTGCACACCTTGCGCGTGTCCAGTTCAGCGGTGCGCGACGCCCTGGCGCGCGGCGACATGCAGGCCGCCGCCACCCTGCTGGGGCGCCCCTACAGCATCAGCGGCCATGTGGTGCACGGGCGCAAGCTGGGTCGGGATCTGGGCTTTCGCACCCTCAATCTGCGCTTTTCCCACTGGAAGCCGGCCGCCAGCGGCATCTTCGCAGTCCATGTGCACGGGCTCGATGCCGCGCCCCTGGAGGGCGTGGCCAATCTGGGCATTCGGCCCTCCCTGGACCCCAACGACGTCAATGGCGGGCGGGTGCTGCTGGAGACCCATTGCCTGGACTGGCCGGCGCACCTAGGCGCCGAAGGGGCCTACGGTAAAATCGTGCGGGTGGACCTCCTGCACAAATTGCACGACGAACTGAAGTACGAGAGCCTGGACGCCCTCACGTCCGGCATCGCCCGCGATTGCGATGACGCCCGCGGCTTCTTCGCCTCCACCCGCCGCCAGACCACGCGCGATCGAATTTAGCGACCTGCTCCCCCGTTCGCCGCCCTTCGACAGGCTCAGGGCGAACGACTGCAGGACCTGCTGCCCACCGCAGCCCCCTCCCCCCGCACTGTTCGGGCTGAGCTTGTCGAAGCCCCCCGAAACGCACCGCCATGTCCGATCCCAAGAACAACGCCCCGGCGACCGATTACCGCGCCACGCTCAACCTCCCCGACACGCCGTTCCCCATGCGCGGTGACTTGCCCAAACGCGAGCCGGGCTGGGTCGCCGAGTGGGAGGACAAGGGCCTGTACAAGCGCCTGCGCGAAGCGCGCTGCGGCCACGAGAAGTTCGTGCTGCACGACGGCCCGCCCTATGCCAACGGGCAGATCCACATGGGGCATGCGGTCAACAAGATCCTCAAGGACATGATCGTCAAGTCGCGTCAGTTGAAGGGCCTGGACGCGGCCTACATCCCGGGCTGGGACTGCCACGGCCTGCCGATCGAGAACGCGATCGAGAAAAAACACGGACGCAAGCTGCCGCGCGACGAGATGCAGGCCAAGAGCCGCGCCTTCGCCACCGAGCAGATCGCCTTGCAAATGGCCGATTTCAAGCGCCTGGGCGTGCTGGGCGACTGGGACCATCCCTACCAGACCATGGCCCCGCGCAACGAGGCCGACGAGATCCGCGCCTTCAAGCGCGTGATGGAACGCGGCTTCGTGTACCGGGGCTTGAAGCCCGTGTACTGGTGCTTTGACTGCGGCTCGTCCCTGGCTGAATTCGAGATCGAGTACGCGGACAAGAAATCGCAGACGCTGGACGTGGGCTTTGAAAGCGACGAGCCCGCGAAGCTGGCCGCTGCCTTTGGCCTGCCTGCCCTGGCCAAGCCGGCGTACGCCGTGATCTGGACCACCACCGCCTGGACCCTGCCCGCCAACCAGGCCCTGAACCTGAACCCCGAAATCATCTACGCGCTGGTGGACACGCCGCGCGGCTTGATCGTGGTGGCCGAATCCTTGGTGGAGAAGTGCCTGGCCCGCTACGCCCTGGAGGGCCAGGTGCTGGCCACCACCCCCGGCGAGAAACTGGGCGGCCTGAACTTTCGCCATCCGCTGTACGACGTGGACGCCGCCTACCGGCGCCTCTCGCCCGTGTACCTCGCCGACTACGCCACGGCCGACGACGGCACGGGCATCGTGCACTCCGCCCCCGCCTATGGCGTGGAGGACTTCAACAGCTGCGTCGCCCATGGCGTCGCCTACGACGACATCCTCAACCCGGTGCAAGGCCATGGCAGCTACGCGCCGGAGCTCGCGCTTTTTGGCGGGCAAAACATCTGGAAGGCCGCGCCCGTCGTCATTGACACCTTGCGCGAGGCCGGGCGCCTGTTTGCCACCGAAAACATCACCCACAGCTACCCGCATTGCTGGCGCCACAAGTCGCCGGTGATCTACCGCGCCGCCGCCCAATGGTTCATCCGCATGGACGCGGGCGAAGGCGTGTTCACGAAGGACAAGGCCCCCGGCACGCTGCGCGAACTCGCGCTGGCAGCGATCGAAGAGACACAGTTCTATCCCGAGAACGGCAAGACGCGCCTGCGAGACATGATCGCGGGCCGACCCGACTGGTGCATCTCGCGCCAGCGTAGTTGGGGCGTGCCCCTGCCCTTCTTTCTGCACATGGACTCGGGCGAGCTGCATCCCAAGACCCCGGAGATCCTGGACATCGCAGCGCAAATGGTCGAAGTCGGCGGCATCGAGGCCTGGTCCAAGGCGTCTGCCGAGGAGATCCTGGCACGCGTCGGCGCAGCGGCCGATGCCCCGCACTACACCAAGAGCACCGACATCCTGGAGGTGTGGTTCGACTCGGGCACCACGCACACCACGGTCCTCAAGGGCTCGCACGCCGGCGCGGGCCATGAGAGCGGCCCCGAGGCCGACCTGTACCTCGAAGGCCACGACCAACACCGCGGCTGGTTTCACAGCTCGCTGCTCACGGCCTGCGCGATGTATGGCCGCGCGCCTTACCGGGGCCTGCTCACGCACGGCTTCACGGTGGACAGCCAGGGTCGCAAGATGTCCAAGTCGCTGGGCAACGGGGTCGATCCGCAAAAAACCAGCGAGAAACTCGGCGCCGAAATCATCCGCCTGTGGGTGGCCGCCTCCGACTACTCGGGCGATATCGCCGGCGACGACAAGATTCTGGCGCGCGTGGTCGATGCCTACCGCCGCATCCGCAACACGCTGCGCTTTTTGCTCGCCAACGTGAGCGACTTCGATCCGGCGAAGGACGCGGTGCCGGTCTCGGAGATGCTCGAGATCGACCGTTACGCCATAAGCCGCGCGGCGCAGTTTCAGGCCGAGGTGCTGGCCCATTACGAGGTGTACGAGTTCCACCCGGTGGTGGCCAAGCTGCAGGTGTATTGCTCCGAGGATCTGGGCGCCTTCTACCTGGACATCCTCAAGGACCGCCTCTACACCACCGGCCCGAAGTCGCACGCGCGTCGCAGCGCGCAGACCGCGCTGTGGAACATCACGCACGCGATGCTTCGGTGGATGGCGCCTTTCCTGAGCTTCACTGCCGAAGAGGCATGGAAGCTGTTTGGCGATTCCGAATCGATTTTCTTCGAGACCTATGCCGAGATCGGCGGCCCCGACGAGGCCCTGCTGGCCAAATGGAACCGCCTCCGCGAGATCCGCGACGTCGCCAACAAGGAAGTCGAGGCCCTGCGCGAAAAAGGTGAGGTGGGCTCCTCGCTGCAAGCCGACCTCGTGCTCACCGCATCGCCTGCCGACCACGCCCTGATGTCCAGCCTGGGCGAGGACCTGAAGTTCGTCTTCATCGCCTCGGCGATCACGCTGCAGGCCGGTGAGACGTTGGCGGTGAAAGCCAGCCCGTCCCAAGCGACGAAGTGCGAGCGTTGCTGGCACTGGCGCGATGACGTCGGCCATGACGCGGCTCACCCGACGATCTGCGGGCGCTGCACGTCCAACTTGTATGGCGCGGGCGAAGCCCGGGCCCACGCCTGATGGCGCGCTCGGGCACGCTTCGCGGCATGCTGCCCTGGCTGGGGCTGGCCTTGCTGTTGTTCCTGGTCGATCAGTTCACCAAGGTCCTGATCCTGGGGTACTACGCTCTGGGCGATTCGACCTACGTGACGTCCTTTTTCAACATCGTGCGGGTGCACAACCCGGGGGCCGCGTTCTCGTTCCTGGCCTCAGCCTCAGGCTGGCAACGGTGGTTCTTCACCGCCCTGGGCATCGGCGCGGCGATCTTCATCGTGTGGCTGCTGCGGTCCCACAGCAACCAGCGCCTGTTTGCTTTCTCCATGGCCTGCCTGCTCGGGGGCGCGGTCGGCAACGTGGTGGACCGCGTGCTGTATGGCTATGTGGTCGACTTCGTCCAGCTGCATTACGCGGGCTGGGCCTTCCCCGCCTTCAATGTGGCCGATTCGGCGATCACCGCCGGCGCCATCGGCATGATCCTGGACGAATTGCTGCGGGTGCGGCGCGGACGCTGAGCCCGCGCCGCGCCGCGGACGCTCAGGGCAGCAAGATGGTGCAGCCCGTGGTCTTGCGCGCTTCCAGGTCGCGATGGGCCTGGGCCACCTGCGACAGCGGATAGCGCTGGTCGATGCGGATCTTCACCGCGCCGCTGGCCACCACCGAGAACAGGTCGTCGGCCATTTCCTGCGTGGTCTCGCGCGTAGCGATGTGGTGGAACAGGGTTTGGCGCGTGACGTAGATCGAGCCCTTGGGGCCCAGGATGCCAGGCGCAAAGGGCGGCACCGGGCCCGAGGCGTTGCCAAACGACGCCATCAAGCCAAAGGGCCGCAGGCAGTCCATCGATTTGTCCCAGGTGTCCTTGCCCACCGAGTCGTAGACCACCTTCACGCCCTGCCCCCCGGTGATCTCCTTGACCCGCGCGGCGAAGTCCTCGCGCTGGTAGTTGATCACGTGGGCAGCGCCCAGCGACTTGGCCAGCGCGCATTTCTCGTCGGTGCCCGCCGTGCCAATCAGTTGCAGGCCCAGGTGCTTGGCCCACTGCACCGCGATCAGGCCGACGCCGCCGGCGACGGCATGAAACAGCACGAAGTCGCCCTTTTGCAGACCGCCTTGGGGCAGCACGCGTTTGAGCAGGTATTGCGCGGTGAGGCCCTTGAGCATCATGGCGGCGCCGGTCTCGAAATCGATCACATCGGGCAGCTTACACACGCACTTGGCGGGCATGACACGCGCCTGGCTGTAGGCACCGGGGGGGTGGCTGGCGTAGGCCGCGCGATCACCCACCTTCAGGTGCGTGACGCCTTCGCCCACCGCTTCGACGATGCCGGCGCCTTCCATGCCCAGGCCGGCAGGCAGTTGCATCGGGTACAGGCCAGTGCGCTGGTAGACGTCGATGAAGTTCAGGCCGACGGCGTGGTGGCGAATGCGGATCTCGCCGGGGCCGGGCTGGCCGACCTCGACATCGACCATTTCCATCTGTTCGGGGCCGCCGTTTTGGCGCAGGCGTATGGCTTGAATCATGTGTGTCTCCTCGTGCGGGGTCTCTGGGTCTGAAAGCGCGCGATCGTGCCACGAAACCGCGGGCCCTGCCGAGCGGCCTTCGAGGGGTGCAGCGCGCCAGTGGGCTACAGTCGCCCCTCGCATGCACTCGCCCCTGACGCTTCGAACCATCGCCATTCTGTTGGTGCCCCCCCTGATGTGGTCAGGCAACGCCGTGGTCGGACGCCTGGTGGGCTCGCTGGTGCCCCCCATCACCCTGAACTTCCTGCGCTGGGCGATCGCCTTCCTGGTGCTGCTGCCGCTGGCCACCTGGGTGCTGCGCCCGGGCGGGCCGCTGCAAACCCACTGGCGCCGCTACGCGCTGCTGGGCCTGCTCAGTGTGGGCCTGTACAACTCCTTGCAGTATCTGGCGCTCAAGACCTCGACGCCGGTGAACGTGACCCTGGTGGGCGCGAGCATGCCGGCCTTCACGCTGATGATCGGCGCCTTGTTTTTTGGGCAGGCCCTGGCCTTGCGTTCGCTGCTGGGGGCCCTGCTGTCCGTCCTGGGCGTCGGGGTGGTCCTGGCCCATGGCGACATCACCCGCCTGGCGCAGGTGCAGTTCGTGATCGGTGACCTGTACATGCTGGTGGCCACCGCGACCTGGGCCTGGTACAGCTGGCTCTTGACCCGCACCGACCAGGACCCGCCCGGACTGCGTGCCGACTGGGCTGCCTTCCTGATGGTGCAGGTGGTGCCGGGGCTGGCCTGGGCCGGCCTGTTCGCGGGCGCCGAGTGGGCGCTGGCCGATCCGCCCGCGATCCAGTGGGGCGGGCCGCTGGCTGCGACCCTGGCCTTCGTGGCCATCGGCCCTGCGGTCCTGGCCTACCGGGCCTGGGGACTGGGGGTGCAGCGGGTGGGACCGGGCATTGCCGGTATTTTCAGCAACCTCACCCCACTGTTCGCGGCCGTGATGTCCGCGGCCTTTCTGGGCGAGCCGCCGCAGGGGCATCACATCGTGGCTTTCGGCCTGATCGTCAGCGGCATCGTGGTGTCTTCGCGCAAACCGGGCTGACCGCAAGCTGCCCGCGTGCCCGCCTGCATTGCCGGGCAGGCTCAAATACGAATACCATTGTTTTCATTCAAGGGAGAAAACAATGCGGAACCTGTTCATCGGGGCCTGGCTGGCGGCGCTTTGCGTGACCGCCTCGGCCCAAACCCTCCAGACCCCTTTGCGTATCGGCGTCATCGGCCCTTTGAGCGGCCCCTCGTCCGATTTCGGTGTGCCCATGCTGCAAGGGATCGAGCTCGCCGTGGAGGAGATCAATGCCGTGGGCGGCTACCTCGGTCGCACGATCGAGCTGGTGGTCAAGGACGACAAGGCCGACCCGCCCACCGGCCTGGCCCAGGCCACCGCGCTGGCCGGCGAGCGTGTGCTGGCGACGATCGGCTTTTGCAACACCGGGGTGGCGATGGCGGCCCTGGACGTGTTTCAGAAAAACCGGATCCCGCTGATCGTGCCGTGCGCCGCGGGCAGCCCGGTCACCGCGCGCTTTGCGGCCAAGGACAGCTATGTGTTTCGCACCTCCGCGCGCGATGGCCTGCAGGCGGACTTCGTGGTGGCCGATCTGGTCAAGCGCGGATGGACCCGGGTGGCGATCTTCGCCGACACCACCCCCTATGGCGAAGGGGGTCTGGCCGATGTGCGCAAGGCGCTGGCCGCGCGCAAGCTCGAGCCGGTGCATGTCGCCCGCTTCGCGCTGGGCACACAAGACATGACCGAGGCGCTCAAGGACGCGCGCACCGCTGGCGCGAATGTGGTCTTCAGCTACACCGTGGGCAAGGAGAACGCCGCGATCGCGCGGGGTCGCCAGGCGCTGCGGTGGAACGTCCCCCAGGTGGGCGGCTGGCCGCTGTCTTTTCCTTTTTTCATTGACGGCGCGCGTGAGGCTGCCGAAGGCGCGCTGATGGCGCAGACCTTCATCGCCGAGCCGAGCAACGAACGACGCGCCGCCTTCCTCTCGGCTTATGCGCGCAAGTTCAAGGTGCGCAAGATCCCCGTGCCTATGGCGGCCGCCCAGGCCTACGACAGCACCTACCTGCTGCTGTACGCCCTGTTCGGGATCCGCAACGGCGACCTGAACGGGCCCACCATCAAGCAGGCTCTGGAGAACATCCCGCGCCCTTACTACGGCGTAGTGGCCACTTACGAGCACCCCTTCAGCGCCGACGACAAGGACGCCGTGACCGCCAACATGCTGGTGATGGGGCAGGTGCGCAATGGCGCGGTGACCTTCGCCTACCCCGAGGACGCGCGCCGCAACTTGATCGTGCAACGCAAGCAGTGAGGCCCCGAAGGGCGTTGATTAATACGTGCCCGGGTAGGCGCCGCCGTCAATCAGGACGTTCTGGGCCGTGATGTAGCTGGCGTGCACGCTGCACAGAAATGCGCAGGTCGCGCCGAACTCGTCCGGGTGACCAAAGCGCTGCGCCGGAATGCCATTGCGCCGCGCCTCGGTGACGGCTTCGAGCGGCTTGCCTGTCTTGGTGGCGGCGCCTTGCAGCGTGCCCTTGAGGCGGTCGGTGTCGAACGCGCCCGGCAGCAGGTTGTTGATCGTGACATTGGCTGCGGCCAGGCGCTGGGCCCGCGCCGCACCCGCCACGAAACCCGTCAGGCCGCTGCGGGCGCCATTGGACAACCCCAGGATGTCAATCGGCGCCTTGACCGCACTGGACGTGATGTTGACGATACGGCCGAAGCCGCGCGCTGCCATACCGTCCACCGTGGCCTTGATCAACTCGATGGGTGTGAGCATGTTCGCATCGACCGCGCGGATCCAGGCATCGCGGTCCCAATCGCGGAAGTCGCCTGGCGGCGGACCGCCCGCGTTGGTGATGACGATGTCGTAATCCGCATACGCGGCGAACGCGGCGGCGCGTCCCTCGGGGACGGTGATGTCGGCCGCCACGGCCACAAGCTGCGTGCCGGCGGGCAAGGCCGGGTCGGTGCGCAAGGCGGCTGCCGCCTGCTGCAGCACGTCGGCGCCACGCGCCACCATCACCACGTGCACACCCTCCAGGGCCAGCGCGCGCGCGCAACCCAGGCCCAGGCCCTTGCTGGCGCCGCATACCAGGGCCCAGCGGCCCTTGATTCCCATGTCCATGTTGTCTGCTTTCTGGTTTGGCCCGGATTGTCGCAGCCCAAGAAAAACGGCACCCGAAGGTGCCGTTTGCCTGAGAGTTTCGGTCAGGTCAGGCTTCTTCCTGGAAGACGTCCTGGCGTTTGCGGCGAATCGAGGGCAGCAACACGATCACCAGCAGCAGCACCGCCGCGGCCAGCAAGCTGGCCGACAAGGGGCGGGTGACAAACACGCTCCAGTCGCCGCGCGAGAGCAGCAGCGCGCGCCGCAGGTTTTCTTCCATCATCGGCCCCAGGATGAAGCCCAGAAGCAGCGGCGCGGGCTCGCAACCGAGCTTGAGGAAGACATAACCAATCACGCCGAACAAGGCCACCATTCGAATGTCGAAGGTGTTGTTGTTCGTCGAGTACACACCGATCGCGCAGAACAACACGATGGCCGGGAACAGCCAGCGGTAGGGGATGGTCAGCAGCTTGATCCACATGCCAATCAGCGGCAGGTTCAGGATGATCAGCATCAGGTTGCCAATCCACATCGAGACGATCAGGCCCCAGAACAACTGCGGGTTGCTGGTCATAACCTGCGGGCCCGGCTGGATGTTGTGGATGGTCATCGCGCCCACCATCAGCGCCATCACGGCGTTGGGTGGAATGCCCAGCGTCAGCAGCGGGATGAAGGAGGTCTGGGCGCCGGCGTTGTTGGCGGCCTCGGGGCCGGCCACACCGCGGATGTTGCCCTTGCCGAAGATGACCTCACCCTCTTTGAGCTTGATCTTCTTCTCGATGGTGTAGGCGGCGAAGGCGGCCAGCAGCGCACCGCCGCCGGGCAGGATGCCCAGGGTGGAGCCGATGGTCGTGCCACGCAGCACCGCAGGCGCCATGCGCTTGAAGTCTTGGGCGGTGGGGAACAGGCCCTGCACCTTGGCGGTGAACACCTCGCGGTCGTCCTCCGGCTTGGAGAGGTTCATGATGATCTCGCCATAGCCGAACACGCCCATGGCCACCACGATGAAGCCGATGCCGTCGGTCAGCTCGGGGATGTCGAAGGAAAAACGCGCCACACCGGAGTTGACGTCGGTGCCGACGATGCCCAGAAGCAGGCCCAGCACGATCATCGCGACGGCCTTGACCAGCGAGCCCGAGGCCAGCACCACGGCGCCGACCAGGCCCAAGATCATGAGCGAGAAGTATTCGGCAGGACCGAACTTGAAGGCGACCTCGGTCAGGGGTGCAGCGAAGGCGGCCAGGATCAGCGTGCCGACACAGCCTGCGAAGAACGAGCCCAGACCGGCAGCGGCGAGCGCAGGACCGGCGCGGCCCTGACGGGCCATCTGGTAGCCGTCGATGGTGGTCACCACCGAGGACGATTCACCAGGCAGGTTCACCAAGATGGCGGTGGTCGACCCCCCGTACTGGGCGCCGTAGTAGATGCCGGCCAGCATGATCAGCGCCGCCAGCGGAGGCAGCGCGTAGGTGGCGGGCAGCAGCATGGCAATGGTCGCCACCGGGCCGATGCCGGGGAGCACGCCGATCAGGGTGCCCAGCAGGCAGCCGACGAAGGCATAGGCCAGGTTCTGCAGCGTGAAGGCCGCGGCAAAACCGATCGAGAGATTGTTAATCAGGTCCATGATGTGACAGCGCCTTTAGCCGACGATGAAGGAAGGCCAGACGGGAAATTGCAGCTTGAGCAACTTGATGAAGGCCACGTAGCTGAGCGCCGCAAGAATGGTGGCCAGAATCAAGACTTCCTTGATCCGGAACTGGTCGCCGGCCTGGGCGGCCACCAGCACCACGCCGTACGTGGCGACGATCAGGCCCATGGCCGGAATACCGAGGGAAGGCACGCCCCCGAGCAGGAAGCCGAACACCAGGTTGGCGCCGACGATGAAGCACAGCGGGCGCCAGGCGATCTTGCCCACCTTCTCGCCGTCTTCGGTCTCGACGACCAGAGAGTCAAACAGGACGATGGCGCCCAAAATGGCCAGCACGATCCCCAGCATCAAGGGGAAGTAGCCCGGCCCCATGCGGGCGGCTTGGCCCACGGTGTACTTGGTGGCACCCCATGCGAAGGCGATGCCGATGATCAGGAACATGAGCCCGGAAAAGAAATCCCGCTCGCTTTTGATTTTCACGCGTGGTCTCCAAGGTTGCGCAGTGCAACTGTGAATTGTCGGGCTAACCCATCCACTTGAGGATGTGGATTTCACCTATCCACAGGACGAACGACTAAGGGATGACCCTAGTATCCCGACGCGATCGGACCGAAGACACGCACCCATTTGGACGCTGGCAAGCCCCAGCGGGCCTGGACGACCTCGGCCTGCGCCGCCAGATGCACGCGTGTGGGGCGTTGCGGTGTGCGCTGCGCAAGAACCACCGTGTTGCCTTCCCGGGTGGGCTTGAAGGCCCAGACCGCCGGCGCACCGAAGGCCGCCGCGATCTTGGCCAGGCTGCGTTCGTAGCTGGATGAACGCCCAAACAGATTGACCGTCATCACGCCGTCCTCGGTGAGCAGGCGCCTGCAATCGGCGTAGAAGTCCTCGCTGTCCAAGACCGGTGCGGCGGCCTCCTGGTCGTACAGATCCACCTGCAAGGCATCGATGCGGCCCTGCCAGTGCGGCGAGGCCACCACCTGCGCGGCATCGCCCAGGATCACGCAGAGACGTTCGTCATCGGCCGGCAACCTGAACCAGAGTCGGCAGGCCGCGATCACCTGCGGATTGAGCTCGATCGCAGTGGTGGCCATGCGCAGCTTCTTGCGGCAAAACTTGGTGAGCGAGGCCGCACCCAGGCCCAGCTGCATGGCCTGCCGTCGGGCCACCGAGGACGGATCGACAAACAGCAGCCAGGCCATCATGCGCTGCACGTACTCCAGATCCAGATCGAAGGGCGCATCCAGACGCATCGATCCCTGCACCCATTCGGTGCCCAGGTGCAGGTAACGCAAGTTGCCGTAGTCCGAGAAGTTGACCTCGGGCAGGCGCGGGGGGGTGAGGCGGGCTTTCAAGGTGGGCGCCATTATCGCGAGCCCTTGTCGGTCGGCACCAGGCTGGCCAGACGCGGCAGGGCCGCGATCGCGTTGGCGCAGGTGGCCTGCGCCAGTGCCTGCGGGGCAAGCCCGCGCAGGCCGGCCAGCACCGCGCCGATGGCGGGCAGCTGCTCGGGTTCGTTGCGGCCTTGTGTCTGACCCTGCGCGCGCGCCTGCGCCGTGCGGTAGATCCAGTGCGGGGGCATGTCGGGCGCGTCGGTCTCGAGCACCAGCGCGGACAAAGGCAACTCGGTGGCCAGACGGCGAATCTGCAATGCGCGCTCGTAGGTCAGCGTGCCGCCAAAGCCCAGGCGCCACCCCAGATCGACGAAGGCCCTGGCCTGCTGCAAGCTGCCATTGAAGGCGTGGGCGATGCCCGTGACCGGGATGCGACGCAAGGCGGCCAGCAGCGCGTCGGCCGAGCGCCGCACATGCAGGATCACCGGCAGGCCATGGTGCTGGGCGAGGCGCAATTGCTCGATGTAGAAAAAATTTTGCCGCGCGCGATCCAGGCCCGGCACGAAATGATCGAGTCCGATCTCGCCCACCGCCACCAGTCTGGGGTCATCACGGTGCGCGGTGAGGGCCTGGTCCAGGCGTTCGAGGTCGGCCTCGTGCGCCGCGGGCGTGTACAGCGGGTGGATGCCCAGGGCATAGCTGTCGCCCCCCTGGTGGGCCAGCGCGCGGATGCTCTCGAAATGGTCGGCGCAGACAGCGGGCAACACGCAGTGCGCCACGCCCGCCTGAGCGGCGCGGGCCCGCACCGCGAGGCGGTCTGCCGCGAACTCGGGCGCGTCGAGGTGGCAGTGGGTATCGATCCAGACCGACATCGTCTGATGATGCCGTAAACCTCTGCAGCAGCCATCGATCCGTGATACCGTGATCTTCACGTTTTTTCCGCTCTCCGCAGTTTTTTCGAGGTGTCGGATGCGCAGGCAAGCCCTATACAGTTCCCGCCGCTCCAGCGCCCCGGCGCAGGCGAATTCGGCTGCAGATCGCGCGGGCGCGGGCGCGCGCTCTGGCTCCAGCGACAAGACCCCCGAGACCCCCAGCGCCCCCGCACGCGCGAAGCGCCTACGCAAGCCCTCGCCCACCGAGTGGCTGTGGCTCACGGTGCTGCTGCTGGCCGGTCTGCTGATGGGAAGTCTGGCCCTGCAGCTCGGGCCAGGGCAGCGGCGCCTCACACAAGAAGACATCGACGCCGCAGTGCTCAAGACGCTGTCGACCCAGAACCTGCCCTCCGAATACGCCAAGGCCTACGAGAACATCCGGCCCTCGGTGGTGCGCGTGGTGGGTTATGTGCGCGCTGATCGCATCAAGCCGGTCCCGCCTAGCAAGCCCGCAGCCGGGAACACCCCCAGCGCCAAACCCCCGAAGGCTGCGGCCAGCGCGCCCGCCGGCAACGAGGAGGTCGAGCTCGGCGTGGGCACCGGCGTGGTGATCGTCGACAAGGGCATCATCTTGACCAACCTGCATGTGGTGTCGGGGGCCGACCGCATCGAGGTCACCTTCCAGGACGGACTCGTCGCCTCGGCCTATGTGCGCTCGGTGCAAGCCGAAAATGACCTGGCGGTCTTGCAGGCGGACAAAATTCCCGACGACCTGATCGCCGCCACAATGCGCTCCACCCGAGACCTGGCGCCAGGCGACAAGGTGCTGGCGGTGGGCTTTCCCTTCGGCATCGGTCCCTCGGCCTCGGGCGGCGTGGTCTCGGGCCTGGGCCGTGTGTTCCGCTCGCCCGAGGGCCAGCAGGACATGCGCAACCTGATTCAGTTCGACGCCGCCGCCAACCCGGGCAATTCCGGCGGGCCGCTGGTGACGATGGATGGCGAGGTGGTGGGCATCGTCACTGCCATTCTCAACCCCACCTCGGCGCGCACCTTCCTGGGCATCGGCTTCGCCGTGCCGATCGAAAACGCGGCCTCGGCCGTCGGCATGCCGCCCTTCTGACCCCGCTCACCCCCCAAGAGATCCGCACATCCATGACCCCCCACCTGCCTACCC